>CAXTJC010000335.1:0-4227 GCA_964244225.1 uncultured Acidobacteriaceae bacterium | reverse complement strand
GGGCGTCGGCGGCGCGGGTGATCGAGCGGGCATCAACGTTGGCGACGATGGGGTAGGCGGGATCGTGAAAGGCGATGGATTCGAGATCGGTGGAGAGATGCTCCTGCGCGGGCTTCATGAGGGAGCAGTGAAAGGGCGCGGACACCTGTAGCATCACGGTTCGCTTGGCACCGGCGGCTTTGCAGAGCTCGGCGGCGCGGGTGACGGCGGCGAGGGCGCCGGAGATGACGGTCTGCTCGGGTGAGTTGAGGTTGGCGGGGGAGACGATGGAGCCGGTAGTGGTGGCGGCGTGGGCGACGCTGACGGGGTTGACGGTGGCGTCCGAGGTGACGGACTGGGCGCTGGCGGAGTCGGCGAGTGGTGCGTCGGCGTGGGCGTCTGTTGGGTCGCTATGGGACTGTTCCGATACCTGCTGGGCGACGCCTTCGGTGATCTGAGCAGCGAGTTCATCCATGGCCTGACCGCAGAGATCGTTGATCTGGTCGGAGGGGAGACCGAGGATGGCGGCCATGGCTCCCTCGCCGGCGGGGACTGCCTCCTGCATGTAACGGCCGCGGTTGCGAACGGTGCGGACGGCGTCGGCGAAGGGGATGGTCCCGGCGACGACGTGGGCGGAGTACTCGCCGAGTGAGTGGCCGGCGGCAAAGGCAGGCTGGAGATTGCCGAGTCGTTCCAGAAGCACGCGGGCGGCGGCAACGGAGACGGTCAGGATCGCGGGCTGGGTGTGCTCGGTGAGCTTGAGGGTGTCGTCGGGGCCGTCGAAGATGAGCTTTGAGAGCGGAAAGCCGAGGGCGTCGTCGGCCTCTTCAAAGACGGCGCGGGCGGTGGGACAGTTATCGAAGAGATCGCGGCCCATGCCGACCGATTGCGAGCCCTGACCGGGGAAGAGGAAGGCAAGTTTCATCGAGATAAGGGTAACTCAGGGAGGATGCGTCGCTGCGCTCCAAAGCAAAGGCGAACTGCGGGGATTCTTCGCTGCGCTCAGAATGACAAACAATAAAGGTAGGAGTTCATCCTAGATTCCGACGCCGAACTCGACGTCGTTGTTGTAATCGCCAGCATGGGCGTAGAGATCGTAGGGGGTGCGGCGCTTGAACTTGTAGCGGCGGCGGAGTTCGCGGCCGGCGATGAGGCCGAGGCCGAGCGCGCCGGCGCCGGCGGAGAGCCAGCCGAGGGTGACGAAGAAGGTGTTCGACTGCGACTCGCGTGTTGGGAGGGACTTCGCGAGAACGGCTGGAATGTCTTCCAGTCTGGTGCCGAAGAGTCGGAGCGATCGAACGGACCTCATGAGGAGGATGATAGCGCAGACCGGGGCAGAGGTGGCAATGGCTGGACGGGGCTGGGGTTAGGTGACATCGACCTGCTGAAAGCCGAGGCCGTAGAGGACGCTGGTGACGGTAGCGCGCGCGTTTTTGGTGGCGGCGTCAAGGATGCCGTCGTCGAGCGCGGCTTTCTGGAGTTGGGCCTGGGCGCGGGCGCGGGTGTCGGTTTCGAGGTTCTGGTCGGCGGGGACGAGCAGGCCGGTGGAGCGGGCGTAGACGCGGGTGTGCTGGTTGTCGAGCGCGGTCGAGAAGAGCTCGGAGGGCGGGAGGGAGACGTGAATGGAGTGCGCGGCGGCGTCGATGCGAACATCTTCGGGGCGGAGGTGCGAGAGGTCGATGCCGGCGACGGACTGGCCGTGAACGATGAGGAGGATTCGGTCGCCGGCGAGGAGATCGGGGAGGACGAGGCTGGAGCGGGTGCCTTCGACGACGGTATCGAGCGAGTAGACGACTGTCTCGAGGCGCTGCAGGCGCTGGATCTTCTGAACGACGGCGGGGACGCTGGTGTCGAAGGTGGAAGAGCGGCCGGTGACGAGGGCGGCGAGGCGGGCGGGGATGCCGGCTGTTGCATGGCGCATGAAGACGATGACGGCCGCGGCGCCGAGAAGGATGGCGAGCAGCATGGCGAAGAAGGGGCCAGAGGAGGAGCGGCCGGAGTTGTACTGGGTGGTCATCGGTCGTATGTCTCCTCGATATAGAAGCTGCCATAAATATGGTAGCATCGCGAGATGCGGACGACGGTTGATATTCCGGATGAGATGTATCGCGAGTTGAAGAGCCGAGCGGCGCTTGAAGGCGAGACGGTCAAGGGGATTATCCTGCGTGGAGTTAAAGCGGCGCTTAAGAGCAAGAAAGCGACGCCGAAGTTGCGCAAACTGAAGTTCCCGTTGATTCAAGCCAGAGAGCCGGGAACACTCCACCTGACGAACAAGATGATCTATGACCTTATCGATCTTCCCTGACATCAACGTCTGGCTAGCTCTTGCATATCCACGCCACGAGCATCATCTGGTAGCTCGAGTCTGGTACGAGTCACTCAGGAAAGAGGAAGCGTTGATTTTCTGCAGGCAGACGCAGACTGAATTCTTGCGTCTGCTTACGCTGCGTGCCGTTATGGGCGTAGATGTGAAGTCACAGATCGAAGCGTGGCGGGTCTATGACGCGTTGTTCGACAGATCGAGTGTGCAGTTTGTGGATGAGCCTTTTGGAGTCGAGGAGGTCTTCCGGCGGTTTACCCGATCGCAGGCTGCATCCCCGCAGGATTGGACTGATTCTTACCTGGCCGCCTTTGCAATGCGGGCATCCCTGCAACTTGTAACGTTCGATAAAGCACTGCACGCGCGGGTGCAAGGCTCCATCCTCTTAGGGCTCGATGAAGCGCTTCGCTAATAGCTCGTGATGGGCCTGTGTTGCTGGAAAACGGAGATCTCCAAGTTGGCGTCTTCGTTCGCATTTGTGCGGTTGCGATAGCTGGCGGCGATGAACTCGCGGAAAAGCGGGTGCGGCTCGAGGGGTTTGGATTTGAACTCGGGGTGGAACTGGCAGCCGAGGAAGAACGGGTGTGTTGGAATCTCGACGATCTCGACGTAGGTGCGGTCGGGTGTGGTGCCGGTGAGGCGAAGACCGGCGGCGGTGAGGATGGGCTCAAACTCGCGGTTGAATTCGTAACGATGACGGTGACGTTCTGAGATGGCGGTGGCGCCGTAGGCGTGGGCGGCGAGTGAGCCGGGCTCCATGACGCAGTCCCATGCGCCGAGACGCATGGTGCCGCCCATCTCTTCGACGCCGGTGAGCTCGCGGAGCTTGTAGATGATGCGGTAGGGGGTATTAGGGTCAAACTCGCCAGAGTTGGCGCGGGTGAGGCCGCAGACGTTGCGGGCGTACTCGACGCAGGCCGTCTGCATGCCAAGGCAGATGCCGAAGTAGGGTGTCTCGGACTCGCGGGCGTAGCGGATTGCGTTGAGCATGCCTTCAATGCCGCGCTTGCCGAAGCCGCCGGGGACGAGGATGCCGTCGTGGTCTTCAAGCTGACGGATGTAATCGCGGTTCGGGGTGCCATCGGCATCGGTAGTTTCGAGACCCTCGGCTTCGATCCAGGTGACGCGGAGCTTGAGGTTGTGGGCGAGCGCGCCGTGGACGAGAGCTTCCTTGAGCGATTTGTAACTATCTTCGTACTCGACGTACTTGCCGACGATGCCGATTGAGACTTCATCGTGCGGATTCATAGCGCGATGGACGATGTCTTGCCAGCGCGAGAGATCAGGCGTGGGGGCCTCCATGCGGAGGTATTTGAGTATGAGGGTGTCGACGCCTTCCTCGGAGAAGTTGAGCGGCACGCCGTAGATGGACGGGACGTCAAGGGCGGCAATGACGGCGGGCTCTTCGACGTTGCAGAAGGCGGCGATCTTCGAGAGCATCTCACGGGGGACGGCGCGGTCGGTGCGGCAGAGGAGGATGTCGGGCTGGATGCCGATCGAGAGCATCTCCTTGACGGAGTGCTGGGTGGGCTTGGTTTTGAGCTCCTGAGCGGCAGCGATCCAGGGGATAAGCGTGACGTGGACGAAGACGGTATTGTCGCGGCCGAGGTCCTGGCGCATCTGGCGGATGGCCTCGAGGAAGGGAAGCGATTCGATGTCGCCGACGGTGCCGCCAATCTCGACGATGGCGACGTCGCAGTCGGCGCCGATCTTGCGCATGGCTGCCTTGATCTCGTTGGTGACGTGCGGGATGACCTGAACGGTTTTGCCGAGGTAATCGCCGCGACGCTCCTTGGTGATGATGCCTTCGTAGATGCGGCCGGTGGTGAGGTTGTTATCGCGGGTGAGGTGGGCGTGGGTGAAGCGCTCGTAGTGGCCGAGGTCGAGGTCGGTCTCGGCGCCGTCGTCGGTGACGAAGACCTCGCCGT
>CAXTJC010000334.1:0-4229 GCA_964244225.1 uncultured Acidobacteriaceae bacterium | reverse complement strand
TGCCTACGCAAAGGGTGACCTCAAAGCCGCACGACAGAGCTTTGAGCGCGCCGTCCGCCTCGCGCCCGGTGTCTCCGCCGCCCATAGCGCCCTTGGCTCCGTCCTGCTGGCAAGCGGAGATGCCCTCGCCGCGATCCGGGAGCTGGAGCGCGCCCTTCACCTCGCGCCACAGGACCAGGCAGCCCTGCTCAGTCTCTCGCTCGCCTTCGCGGCGACGCACCAGGATCGCGCCGCAACGGACACCCTGCATCGCCTTCAGACTCTCGATCCCATGCTCAACGCGGCAAGCACCAGAGACATCGCCCTTCCCCTCGCCACCTCTCTGGCTGCGGCAGATGACCTCTCCGGCGCCGAAGCCCTGCTCGCACACGCTCTTGCAGGATCGCCCGGGGATGCCGTCCTCACCGATGCCCTGGGCACCGTTCAGGCGCGCCAGAAGAACTACTCGCAGGCCGAAGAGACGCTCGGCCGCGCCCTCAGCCTGGATAGCACCCTGGCCTCGGCCTCCTTCCACCTTGGCTCGGTCGAACTCGAAACCGGCCGGCCGGCTCAGGCCGCCATCTCCCTCGAACGCGCCTGCGTTCTCCAGCCAATTAACTCCGCGTATGCCATTCAACTCGCCCGCGCCCTGGTCGAAACGCATCGCGAGCAGGAGGCCATCACGGTTCTCCAGAACGTCCTCGCCAAAACCCCGCCGGCCGCCCCCACAGCCGTCGATCTTCGTTACCGTCTCGCCCTCACCTATCAGGCAGCCGAAGATACGGCCCATGCTCTTCCGCTCTTCACCGAGATCCTTCGATCGCGACCGAACGACCCGGAGCTTCTGACGAACGCCGGCCTGGCGCATGTCCAGACCGGCGATGCCGTTGGCGGTATCCCGCTCTATCTCCGCGCCCTCAGGCTTAGTCCCGCAGACCCCACCCTGCATGAAGATCTGGGCGTCGCCTACCTGCAGCAGAGCAACCTTGACCAGGCACTCGCGCAGTTCCGCGCCGGCCTTGCCCTCGCTCCCGAGAGTCCGCAGCTGCACTACGACCTTGCCCTCGCCCTCAAGCTCAAAGACGATCTCGCCGCGGCCATTCCGGAGTTCGACCGTGCCGCCGCTCTCGATCCTTCCCTGCCCGATCCGCCCTATACCCTCGGCATCATCTATATGCAGCAGAGCCGTCTTCCGGAAGCCGCGGCCAGCTTTGAGCGAGCCCTCACCCTGCGACCAGAAAACGGCGAGGGGTGGGCCACGCTCGGCAGCGTCTATCGCCAGATGAACGAGCCCGAGAAGGCCGTGCCCGCCCTCGAACGCGCAATCGCCCTCGAACCGGAGCAGCCCAGTCCGCACATCACTCTCGCCTCGATCCTTGCCGCGCAAGGCAAGAAGGACGAAGCCGCCGGCGAGCGAAAGATAGCCGCCACACTCACACGGATCGCCGTGAACCGGCAAAAGGCCAACTTCGGCCTCGATAGCGGCTCCGTTCTCCTCAAACGGGGGCAAGTCTCCGAGGCCATCGTGCAGTTTGAAAGCGCCACTGCGGCCGATCCCGGCTATGCCCCGGCCCACACCGCGCTCGCCGCCGCGCTCGATCAGGCCGGCCGCAAAGCCGACGCCGCCGAAGAACGCCGCAAGGCTCGCGCTCTGAGCTCGCAACCGTCTCCGGCGGAGCGCTGAAGCACCGCGCCGAGTCTCTCAACGCCGCAGCAGCTCCATCACCTCTGCCATCCCTGGCATCGACGGGAGCGCCCCCGCACACATCGTCGAAAGCCCTGCCGCCGCCACCGCGAAGCGCGCCGCCGCCATCACCTCTGTCCCGCTCAGCAGCGCCACCGCGAACGCCCCGTTGAAGCAATCTCCCGCCGCCGTCGTATCTGCCACGTCCACCGCAAACGCCGGCACCAGCCCGCGCGTCTCCGCCGTCGCCACATACACCCCGCGTCCGCCCAGCTTGATTGCCACATTCCGAGCTCCCATCGCCCTCAGCTTGCCTGCCGCTCGCTCCATCGCCGCCTCATCCGCATCCGTGAGGTCTTCACCGCATAGCACCCGCGCCTCCGTCTCATTCGGCGTCAGCCACATCACCCCGCCCAGCAACTCCCCCGGCAAGCCACGCGCCGGCGCCGGATCCAGCATCACCGGCACCCCTGCCGCTGCACACCGCCGCGCCACCTCCAGCACCGTCTCAAGCGGAATCTCCAACTGCAGCAGCACCATCCCCGCCCCGGCAATCACTGGCCACGCCGCGTCAATCGACTCCACCGTCAGCGCCCCATTCGCACCCGCCGCAATCACAATCGTGTTCTCCCCACTCGCCACTGTTGTAATCACCGCAACGCCCGAGCTCCCCTGCACCGCCGTTACCGCCGCACAGCCTGTCCCTGTCGCCTCCAGATCGCACCTCATCTGCGCTGCAAACCCGTCCATTCCCACGCGCCCCACCATCTCCGTCGGCCACCCCAGCCGCGCCGCCGCTGCCGCCTGGTTCGCGCCCTTGCCGCCCGGCACCACCGCAAAGCTCCGCCCCGCAAGTGTCTCTCCAGCCGCAGGAAACCGCTCCGCCACAACCACCAGATCCGCATTTAAACTTCCCACCACTACGATCGCCTTCCGCACCATGCTTGGCTCTCCCTCTTCGACTCCCTGCTTGATAGCATGCAGGCATGGACGACTTCCCCCGCCTCCAGCGTCTTCCGCCCTATGTCTTCAACATAACCGGAGAGCTGAAGGCCGCCGCCCGCAAGCGCGGCGAAGACATCATCGACTTCGGCATGGGAAACCCCGACGGAGCCACCCCGCCCCATATCGTCGACAAGATGATCGAGGCCGCGCGCAAGCAGCGAACCCACCGCTACTCCCTCTCAAAGGGCATCCCTCGCCTGCGCAAAGCAATTTGTAACTGGTACGGTTCGCGCTACAACCTCGATCTCGACCCCGCCACCGAGGCCATCGTCACCATCGGCTCGAAGGAAGGCATCGCCCATCTCTGCCTCGCCGTGCTCGAGCGCGGCGACACCGTCCTCGTGCCCAACCCCAGCTACCCCATCCACATCTACGGACCCGTCATCGCCGGCGCCGACATCCTCTCGCTCCCCGTCCACTCCACCACCGAGTTTCTCGCGCAGATCGAAGCCACCATCCCCCGCATGACGCCGCGGCCCAAGCTCCTCATCGTCAACTTTCCCGCCAACCCCACCGCGCAATGCGTCGACCTGCCCTTTCTCGAGCGCCTCGTCGCACTCTGCAAGGAGTTCGGCGTCTGGCTCGTGCACGACTTCGCCTACGCCGATATCGCCTTTGACGGCTACAAGCCGCCCTCGATCCTGCAGGTGCCCGGCGCGAAAGATATCGCCGTCGAGTTCTTCACCCTGTCGAAGTCCTACAACATGCCCGGCTGGCGCGTGGGTTTCATGGTCGGCAACCCCACCCTCGTCGCCGCCCTCAGCCGCATCAAGAGCTACTTCGACTACGGCACCTTCACCCCTCTTCAGGTCGCCAGCATCTGCGCCCTAGAAGGTCCGCAGGCCTGCGTCGCCGAGATCACCGAAATCTATCGCAGCCGCCGCGACGCCCTCGTCCTCGGCCTCAATCGCCTCGGCTGGCAGACCGACTCCCCGCGCGCCACCATGTTCGTCTGGACCCGCATCCCCGAGCGCTTCCGCCACCTCCGCTCCCTCGAGTTCTCGAAGCACCTGCTGGAGCACGGCAAGGTCGCCGTCAGCCCCGGCATCGGCTTCGGCGAGCACGGCGACGACTACATCCGCTTCTCCCTCATAGAAAACGAGGAACGAACCCGCCAGGCCCTCCGCGGCATCCGCCACGCCCTGTCCCTCAACTCCAATGTCCCAACAAGCGAGGTAAGGGCATGAAAGAGAGCATGTCCGTCTTGACGTTGTTGCTGGGAGCGGGCCTAATCCAGGCACAGAGCACAATGATCAAAGTTCAGGCCTATAACGGCAATACTGGCAAACCCCTCTCGAAACAGCGTCTCCTGATATTTGCGGGAAGCACACAGGAACAAGTGCACTTTCATGAGAAGAGCTTCGATCTGACTACGAACGAAGATGGCGAAGCCGATCTGGTATTCGACTCACTGAACGTGCAGTGGATACAGGTCTTCGCCGACTATCTGATCCTCTGCCAAAGCACCCCAAATAACCAGAGCTTTAAGGTGAGTGAGATAGTGTCTTCAGGCTTGAATAGTCCCAACACCTGCAGCAAGATGACTAAGCCGATCGAATCT
>CAXTJC010000333.1:0-4229 GCA_964244225.1 uncultured Acidobacteriaceae bacterium | reverse complement strand
GGTAGCCGGTGAGGAGGAGGCGATGGCGCGCGGGGCGCTAGAGCTGATGGTCAGGCCGCGAGCGGACGGACAGGGCGGGTCTGGCGGGTCTGGCGGCCCTTTTCTCGCAACCTGCTCGCTGGGGTTCAAGAATCCGTCGATGCCGACGGGGGTGTGGGCTTCGCCGAATGCGGACGAGATGTGCGCTGTGGCGGGTGGATATGCCTATCTGGTAGATACGACCGCGCCGGAGCGCGTAACGCAGATCTCCCTGCGGCCGGTGACGGCGGTGCGGGTTTTGGAGGCAGAAGGCCTGCTGCTCTTCGCGGGGTTTACAAACCTGGTGGCGTGGGGCGCGGACGGGCTGCGATGGACGACGGCGCGGCTGAGCTGGGAGGGCGTAACGCTGGGCGAGGTGACCGGCGGGCAGGTGCACGGGACGGGATGGGAGATGATGAGCGATAAAGAGCTTCCGTTTTCGGTGGACCTGCGGACGGGCTCGCATGAGGGCGGGGGGTATCTGCGGTAAGCGAACTCTTTTCCATGCCGATTGGCAGTCAGGGCCTCAACGTATGCAGCCTGGCTGCTCGAAGCGACCAAACCGGTGCGGAGGCACTCTCACCAAAGGTGAATGTCCTGCCAAGAGATGCACGTCGCTTTCTGCGGAGCCGTGTGCTGCGCCCTTTACTGCGCCTGCTGCGGCGCGGCGTAAGCCCGAAGCGGCTGGCGTGGAGCCTGGCGGTCGCGTTGCTGGTCGGTGTGAATCCCTTCATCGGGCTTACGACGCTGCTGATGCTGCTGCTGGCGTGGATCTTCCGGCTGAACCATGTGGCGACACAGATCGGGATTCATGTCGTAGCGCCTCTGCAGTGGCTCTTGTTCCTGCCGTTTATCCATGCGGGTATCGTTCTGTTCCGAGCGCACCGGCTGCCGCTATCGAAGGCGGAGATTGTGCACCTGAGCCACCGCCAACCGCTGCACCTGGTGCATCTGCTGTGGCAATGGGAGTGGCATGCGCTGGTGATCTGGGGCGTCTTTGCGGCGCTTCTGGCCCCACCGATGGCGGTGCAGATTCGCCGGATGCTGGTGACCGCCCTGCGCCGGAACCGGGATCTGCTGGTGTAGTGCAAACAGGCGTTCCAGCCTCCTGTCGCAAGAGGTCGCAGAGCCGTAGCGGTCTGACACCTGCTAGGCTTTATGGCATGGAAGTTCCGGTCAAACTGATGAAGGCTTTGGAGATTCTGCGGCAGGCGGGACACGCGGTGGGCGAGCCGAGTGTCAGTGTGGCCGGCGGGATCATCGTGCAGATCGATGATAAGACGCTGAACGAAGGCGAGATCTTCAAACTGGCGAACCTGCCCACGTAGACGCGCTTAGGCTTTGATTGGAGGCAGCGCGCGATACCACGATCGTGGGAGGCGCTCTGCTGCTGGCGTGGGGTGGCCCGAGGCGCGACGCCGGGATACGCTTTGCGCATGAGCCCTTCCCTTCGCCAGCAAATTGATGTGAACATTCGTGAGATCGAGCTTCGGCTGGATCGTCTTGCCTTCCAACAGCAACCTGACCCGCACCGGATTGAGGCGGAGAAGAAAGAACTGGAGATCCTGAAGCAGAAGCTGCACGCGCTGCCGCAGGATGTACCGGCGGGCGTGTACGCGTAAGCACGCTTCGCGCGGAGGAGCGCTGGCCCGTGCCGCTCGTTTCGAGTCGCAGCTACCTTTGTGGGTTGGCAGCCAGGCTCTCTACAGACGGCGCGATGGCTGGCGTGCGGCATCGAAGGCTGGTATGCCGAACGCGCTGGTGTTCAACCCGGGAAGCAATTCGCTGAAGTTTGAGGTGGTTGAGACGGCGGCGGGGCAGCGTTTTGCCTCCGAGGCGCACAAGCGGGTGAGTGCGGCGATCGAGGACTTTGGCGAGGCGGCGACACTGACTGTGTTTCGCGGGCGGGAGGTGGAGAAGAAAGAGCAGGTGGATGTGCCGGAGATGGGGTCGGCTGCGCGGTACGCGGTGGGGTGGCTGCGCGAACAAAGAGTGCTGGACGGGCTGGAGTTCGCCGCGGTGCGGGTGGTGCATGGCGGCGCGAGATTTGCCGGAGCAACACGGGCGACGGCGGAGGTGCGCCAGCAGATTGAGGCGCTCGAAGAGCTGGCGCCGCTGCATAACAAGAGCGCGGTGGAGATCCTGAACGAGCTCGATGCGGCGTTGAAGGACGTTCCGCTGATGGTGACCTTCGACACGGCGTTCCACCGGACGCTGCCGGAGGTGGCGTGGCGGTACGCGATCGAGGCGGGTACGGCGGATCGCTGGGGAGTGCGGAAGTTTGGATTTCACGGGCTCTCGCACCGGTACATGCTGGAGCAGTACGCGAAGACGGTGGGCAAGCCGGTGGACAAGGTCTCGCTGGTGACGCTGCACCTTGAGAGTGGCTCGTCGGCCGCTGCGATCCTTCACGGTAAGTCTGTCGACACGACCATGGGCTTGACGCCGCTCGAGGGGCTCATGATGGGGACGCGGTCGGGCAGCGTGGACCCGGCGATTGTGCCCTATCTGATGGAGAAAGAGGGCGTCGGTGTGGCGGAGGTGATGACGCTGCTGGAGAAGAAGTCCGGGCTGCTGGGGATTGCGGGTGGGTCGCTCGATACGCGAGTGCTGGTGAAGCGGGACGATGACGCGGCGCGGCTGGCGCTGGCGATGTTCGGCTACCGTGTGCGGCTGGCAGTGGGCGCGTACCTGGCGGCCCTTGGCGACGCGGCGGACGCGGTGATCTTCGGCGGGGGAATCGGGGAGAACTCGCCGTGGCTGCGGACGGCGGTGGCGGAGGGGCTGCGAGGGTTCGGGCTGGACTTCGACGCGGAGCTGAATGAGCGATCGGTCGAAGGGCAGGTGAAGCTCTCGAAGGAGGCATCAAAGCTGGAAGCGTGGTCGATGCCGGTGGAAGAGGGGCTGCAGATGGCCTTTGAGTGCCGGCTGGCGATCGAATGACTTGCCCATCTGTCATGCCTGCGGTAGCTGCAGATGGCCTTTGAGTGCCGGCTGGCGGCGGTTGAACCATTGTTCCCGGGCAGGTGAGGTATTCCCGGTAGGGAAGCAGGTTCCTCCACTTCGCTAAGCTCCGGTCGGAATGACAACAAGACAACAAGTTACAGCACACTCGAAGGTAACTTGCACTAGAGGCGTTTGCGGATGGCGCGGCGGCCGGCTTCTGTCGCGAGGCCGAAGAGCACGTGCGTGAAGAACTCGCTCGTGTGCTCGCGGAGCGGCTGCTTCCAGGGCGGAACATCGAGGCCGGCAAGCGGGACCAGGGACTCGTGGGTAAAGAACTGCATGATGAAGCCGAAGACCGAGCCGTAGCCAACGGTGACAACAGGAGCGAACTCGGCGGCAGCGCCATAGATCGCGCCCGTGGCGGCGCCGAAGACGAAATGGATGGCCTGCATGGAGGCGTTCTGCTGAGATTGAGTGAGCGGATGGCCGGCCATGCGCTCGGCGAGGATGACGGGCGGCGGAACCTGGCCGAGTGTGCGCGGCGGATAGATGAGTTCGCCGACAATCTTGGCCCCGGAGCCGGCGATGCCGCCGAGGGCGCCGGCCAGAAGACCTTTAGCGATGTTGCGCGAGGTTGCGGTGTTGCGGAAAGCCATAATGTCTTCATCCTATGGGCATGCGGGACGGAAGAGGTTAACGCACGGAGATCTGTGGATCGTACGAACTCAGAGGGCCGGTGACGTTGGCGGGGTAGCGTCTGGAACGAAGTGATAGAAGCATAGGGTGGCGTCACCCTGTTTGAGCGTGCGTGTCTGCGTGAGGCGGCCGACGGTGGCGGGCAGGGGCGTGCGGGTGGCGTGCTCGGCGACAATGCGGACTCCCGGCGCGAGTATGCTGCCGGCGCGGGTGCTGCCAAGGAGCTGAAGGGTGTTGCTATATTCCTCCGCGGCGTCGTATGGCGGATCCAGGAAGACGAGGTCGAGCGGGTAGACGGGCGGCGTGTCGAGCAGGCGGGTGAGGAAGGCGGTGGC
This sequence comes from uncultured Acidobacteriaceae bacterium, assembly GCA_964244225.1. Lineage (GTDB taxonomy): Bacteria > Acidobacteriota > Terriglobia > Terriglobales > Acidobacteriaceae > Edaphobacter. The sequence goes on along the minus strand of CAXTJC010000333.1, from coordinate 234 downwards.
CGAGCGCTCGTGGACGGTGATGCCGGCGCTGATTTTCAGTGCGCTGAGATTAGCCCGGAGAGTGGCTATGGCGGGAGCCGCGCGTTCGACGAGATGGACGTGCGCGGCGCCGCGGCTATGGGCTTCAATGCCGACGGCGCCGGTGCCGGCGTAGAGATCGGCGAAGCGGCTGCCGGCGACCGTGGGACCGAGGACGTTGAAGAGGGTCTCGCGCAACCGGTCCGAGGTGGGCCG
>CAXTJC010000332.1:0-4240 GCA_964244225.1 uncultured Acidobacteriaceae bacterium | reverse complement strand
CGCTACGAGGCAGGGTTGATGGCGCAGGACAGCCCGGGTAACGCGATGATCGTGCATCTGCTGGACGATGGCTTCCAGCACCGGCAGCTGGCGCGCGATCTCGACATCGTGCTGCTGACACGGAAGGATGTGAACGACGTGCTGCTGCCGGCGGGCGATCTGCGGGAGCCGCTGACGGCGTTGCGCAACGCGGACATCATTGTGGTTCGCGAGGACGAGGCTGAGTCGCTCGACGACTTCATCTCCGTGCTGACACGCGAGAGCGGACCGCCTGCGGTGTGGCACATCCGGCGCACGCTGCGGTTTTCGTCGCCGGCAGCGATCCCGCCCAAGCGGCCGCTTGCCTTCTGCGGCATCGCGCGGCCGGAGAGCTTTACGGCGATGCTGGCGCAGGAGGGTGTGACGGCAGCCTCTACAGTCTCGTTTCCCGACCACCACCGCTATACGCATCGCGATATCGACCGTTTAGTGGAGGAGGCGCGCAGCCACAAGGCAGACGGCTTTGTGACGACGGAGAAGGACGCCGTGAAGCTCACGCTGGAGCTGCGCGGCCGCCTGGAGTGGCTGGGCCCGCTGCTGGTTCCGGAGCTTGAGGTTGTCTTTCTGGACGAGCGCACGGTTCTTGAACAGCTCATCAGCATGGTCGGCCGGCTGGACCGGCGACAGGACCGGCGGCGCGACCGGCCGCGGAATCGCTAGAGTCGTATGCGCATTCTTATCGTTCGCGTCGGCGCCATGGGAGATGTGCTGCACGCGCTGCCGGCGGTGAGCGCATTGCGGGCCGCGCTGCCGGCGGCACAGATCGGCTGGGCGATCGAGCCGCGCTGGGAGGCGCTGCTGCGGGACAGCGATGGCCGTATGCCTCTGGTCGATGCGATCCATCCAGTCGAGACGCGGCTATGGAGGCGGCAGCCGCTCTCGCGCGCGACTTTGGCCTCGCTGATGAAGCTGCGGTCTGGACTGCGTGCGAGACGCTATGACGTGTGCGTCGACCTGCAGGGGTCGATGCGGTCGGCGGTCATTGGGCGGCTTGCCGGGGCGCGTGAGTTTTTCGGTCCGGAGGCTCCGCGCGAGAGGCCGGCGCGCCTGCTCTATGGAAGACGGGTTGCTGTGACGGCCGCGCATGTGGTGGAGCAGGCGGCGCAGATGGTCTCGGTCGCGCTCGCTGGTTCGATAGAGCCTGTGTCTGTCAGCCTGCCGCATGATGCGGCAGCCGAGGCGTGGTGGGCGCGGAAGGAGGGCGAAGGGGTTGTTGAGAGACCTTTTGTCTTTCTGGTTCCACAGGCAGGGTGGGGTGCGAAGCAGTGGCCGACGGAGCGCTTCGGGGCGCTGGCGCGGCAGCTTGCGCGTGCGGGGTTTCGGGTTCTGGTGAACCACAGCCATGCGGAGGACTCGATCGCCGGAGCAGTCGTGGCTGCGGCAGGGGGTGCGGCGACGGCGGTTGCGGCGGATCTGCCGCAGCTTCTTGCCCTCACGCGGCGCGCGGCGCTGGTCGTTGCGGGAGATACCGGCCCGCTGCATCTGGCGGCGGCGCTTGGCAGGCCCGTGCTAGGTTTGTTTGGACCCACGGATCCGGCACGTACCGGCCCGTATACCGCACGGGCCCGCGTCCTTCGGCATCCGTTGAGCGTCACTGACCATAGCCGCCATGAGGCGACGGAAGGGGGGCTCCTGCAGATTACGACCGAAACTGTACTCGACGCCGCGCTTGAGCTTCTACGCGAGGGCGGCCCGGAGCATCGCGCGTGAGGGAGAGATCGACGTGGCAACGGGTTGCGCGGCGCGTACGGGTTCCGCTCGGGTTCGTCTTCGCGGCAGTGTTTTTGTTTCTGGCCCGGCCCGGCTGGGAGAGCCTGCTGGTCAGCCTGGTGCTGGTGCTGCCGGGGCTTTGGCTGCGGGGCTATGCGGCGGGCTACGTGAAGAAGAACCAGGAGCTGACGACGACCGGCCCGTACGCGTACACGCGCAACCCGCTCTATCTCGGCTCCATGCTGATCGCGTTTGGCTTCGCGGCCGCCTCGCAGAGCTGGATTCTGATTGTGGTTCTTGCGGCGCTTTTTTTTGCGATCTATCTGCCCACGATCCGCTCGGAGGAGCAGTTTCTGCGCGGCCAGTTCAGCGGCTTTGACGCCTATGCCAGGCAGGTTCCGCGGCTGTTTCCGCGGATCACGCCAGCTCCCAGTTTCTCGGCGGCCGGCCGCTTCTCGCGTGAGCGATACCTGCACCACCGTGAGTACAATGCCAGCATCGGCGCGGCTGCGATCTATGCGGCGCTTCTGCTGCGCCTGCTGCTCTCGCGGCCTAAATAACGTACCCTGAAGTGAGCTTGTGAGACCAACTCTGCTGCGAACCCTTGTAAAGACCGTTGTCGCGCTTCTGCACGTCGTATCCGCGGCTGCGCTCTCCGCCCAGCTGCTGGGCTCGCGAGCCGCGCAGCAGCCGGTGGTGATTCCGACGCTGCAGGCGCCTCCGCCCAACTTTCCCTTTGCACAGCACCTGACGCTCACCTACGCGGTCGACTGGCGCGTCTTCACCGCGGGTACAGCCGTGTTTCAGCTCGATCAACAGGGCACGACGGAGCGCATTACGGCGACGGCCGACACGATCGGTGCAACGACGATGCTGTTTCCGGTCATTGATAAGTTCCAGTCCGGGTTCGACGTAAAGACTGGCTGCTCCAGCGGATTCTCAAAACAGATCCAGGAGGGGCGGCGCAAGGTCTCAAGCGATCTCACCTTCGACTATGACCATGGCAAGCAGAACCAGACCGAGCGCAATCTGGTGAAGGGGACGCAGAAGCAGCTGACGGCGAATGTTCCTGCGTGCGTGACCGACTCGCTTTCGGGGATTTTCTATGCGGCGAGCCAGCCGCTCATCCCCGGCCAGAGGTTCGGCTTTCCGCTGGCCGATGCCATGCGGACCGTGACTGTGACGATGAAGGTCGAGGGCAAGGAAGAGATTAAGACGCCCGCCGGTACTTTCCAGACCATTCGCGTGCAGCCGACCGCGGAGGAAGGCGTTGTGCGTAACCGCGGCACCATTCATATCTGGTATACCGATGACGCGCGCCATATGCCCGTGCAGATCCAGGCCAAGCTCTTCTGGGGCACGATCATCTTTCATCTGCAGAGTTTCGAGGCCCGATCGCAATGACTCTTCCTCCCTCTCGACCGCGCGCTGTGCTCTGCCTTTCGGGCGGCATGGACTCCTGCGTGTGCGCCGCCCTGGCCGCGCGCGACCACGACCTGTATGCCGTGCACTTCAGCTATGGGCAGCGTACGGAGGCGCGCGAGCTGCGGGCCGCGCAGCAGATCGCCGAAGCGGTTGGCGTGCGGGAGCTGCTGCACCTGACGATCGATCTCTTCCGGCGGATCGGCGGATCGGCTCTGACCGACACGTCGATCGCGGTGCCGGATGCTCCGGCGGAGGAGTCGGCCATTGGCGCTCACGTTCCAGTCACCTATGTTCCGTTCCGCAATGCGCACTTTCTCTCCGCCGCGGTGAGCTGGGCGGAGGTCCTGGGTGCTCAGACCGTGCTGATCGGGGCGGTGGAGCAGGATAGCTCGGGGTATCCGGACTGCCGACCGGCGTACTACGAGGCTTTCAACCGGCTGATCGCGGAAGGCACAAGCGAGGGCACGATCCGGGTGGAGACTCCGCTGATTCAGCTGCGCAAGCGCGAGATCCTGGCGCTCGGGGTTGAAGTGGGCGCTCCGTTCCATGTAAGTTGGTCATGCTATTCCGGCGAGCAGGTCGCGTGCGGCGTGTGCGAGAGCTGCGTGCTTCGGCTTCGCGCCTTCCGGGAGGCCGGCATGACCGATCCAATTCCCTACGCGGAACACGGCACGCAGGCGTAGCATCACCCCCGGACCACCTATCTGCGGCTAGAATGCAGACTGCGTGCGGAGCAATCTTTTGAGAGTGGAGACAAACGAATGAAACGGTATGCAGGGACGCTGGGCAGTGCAGTTACACTTTGCCTTCTGGTCATTGGCTTCATGGTTCCCGGCTTTGCGAAGGCGCAGGCCACCGGCAGCATCCACGGCCATGTTCAAAACGCGATCGGCCAGCCCGTCAACAAGGGCGACGTGAAACTGACGACCGATAAGACGGGCGACGCGAAGACGCGCAAGTTCCCCTATAGCTTTCCGCTCGATGCGAACGGCGACTTCAAGGGCACGGGGATCGCTCCGGGCAACTATCTGGCGGTTGTGTTTCAAGACGATAAGAGTCTCGACTT
>CAXTJC010000331.1:0-4249 GCA_964244225.1 uncultured Acidobacteriaceae bacterium | reverse complement strand
GACGGCGAGCAGGACGGCGAGAACGGCGACGGCGGTGGCGGGGGAAAGGGAGACGGCGGCGGTGTAGGGGCCGAGGTGGACGGCGTGGCGGAGGGTGTGGGTGTTGAGCGCGGGGGCGAGCCAGCCGGCGTACTGGCTGAGGCCGATGGCTCCGGAGGCGACCGAGAGCGGGGCGGAGACGAGGAGCTGGCAGAGGAAGAGGAAGGAGAGATAGCGGCCGAGGCGGCCGGGGTAGATGCGGCGGAGAAAGTGGAAGGTGCCGCCGGCGGCGGGGAGGGCGGCGCCGAGCTCGGCCCAGACCAGGCCGTCGCACAGGGCGAGCAGCGCGCCGAGGATCCAGCCGAGCATGGCCTGGGGACCGCCCATGCTGGCGAGGAGCAGGGGGAGGGTGATGAAGGGGCCGACGCCGATCATGTCGAGCAGATTGAGGGCGACGGCTCCGCGGAGGGTGAGGGAGCGCTCGAGATGGTGGGCGGGGGCGATGGGATGAGTGTAGAGGCGGCGTGGATGTTTGTGCGACGCGTGGGAGGGCTTCTGAATCGAGAGCTGTGAGAGATTAAGGGGCTATGACGAGAATGCAATGGGCGGGCATGGTGATGGGTGGGGTGCTACTGCTGCCGATGGCATTGCGGGGGCAGGACGTGGGTGGGGATGATCCGGCGAACCTGAAGGGGGAGCGGGTGCGGGCGGTGGAGGCGGAGCCGCTCGAGGTGGATCGCGGGGCGAAGGGCGTGGCCGGCATGCTGAAAAAGCTGGGCACGCGGGCGAGCCTGCTGATGATTGTGGCGCACCCGGATGATGAGGACGGCGGAATGCTGACGTATGAGTCGCGCGGGGTAGGCGCGCGGGTGGGCATGCTGACGCTGACGCGCGGGGAGGGCGGGCAGAATGTGATGTCGGGCGACTTTAATGATGCGTTGGGGCTGGTGCGGACGCGGGAGCTGCTAGCGGCCGACCAGTACCTGGGGGTGGACCAGATGTTCGGCACCGAGGTTGACTTTGGGTTTTCAAAGACGAAGGAGGAGGCGTTCTCGCAGTGGACGCACGAGCGTGTGCTCTACGACGCGGTGCGGGCGGTGCGGCTGTATCGGCCGCTGGTGGTGACGAGTGTGTTTCTCGGCGCGCCCACGGATGGGCACGGGCAGCATCAGGTAAGCGGGGAGATCGCGCAGGAGGTCTTCAACGCGGCGGCAGACCCGAAGGTGTTTCCGGAGATGGGGCTGCCGGTGTGGGCTCCGGCGAAGGTGTACGGGCGGATGCCGTTCTCGCGGGTCGATGGGCGTGGCATGTTCGACTACGCGACCGGCAAGACGGTTCCGGTTCGATTCGAGAATTATGTAACCGGCAAGGTCTCTAATGCAGGACCGCAGCCGACGGTGATGGTGCCGGAGGGGGAGGCGAGTTCCCTGCTCGGCGGGAGTTATGTGCAGTTTGCGCGGCAGGGTCTGGCGCTGCAGAAGACGCAGATGGGCAGCGGCATGCGGGTGCCGCCGCCGGGTCGGTTCGATGTGGGGTATACGCGGTATGGCTCGCGAGTAGGCGGCGGGGACCAGGAAGAGGGCTTTTTTGCGGGTGTGGATGTCTCGCTGGCAGGGATTGCGGGGCTGGCGCCGTCGATCTCTCAGGACCAGCGAGACGGCCTGGTGGGAGCGCTGCGGCAGATCGATGAAGTCGTGAAAAAGGCGACGGCGGAGTTTGACGCAGCGCACCCGGAGAAGACGGCGCCAACGCTGCGGCAAGGTCTGCAGGTGTTGGATCGGTTGATTGCGCAGGCGGAAAACGCGCAGGACGTGAACGAACGAGAGCGATACGACGTGCTGCACGAGCTCCGGGTAAAGCGGGTGCAGTTCAACGAGGCGCTGGTGCAGGCGCTGGGGTTGGAGCTGCAGGCTTCCTGTGTACGAGGAGGGCCGGTGCATGTTTCTGACGGACACAACTACGGGTTCTCAGGACCGCCGCCGCATGTGGCCTCTCCGGGCGAACAGCTTGGTGTGAATGTAGTGCTGAAGAACAAAAGCAATGCAGCTCTGCGCATCCATGACGAGACGGCAGCTTCTGCTGTCGGTATGACGATCCTGCCCGGGAAGGTATTTTTTATGGGAGGAAGCGAGCAAACGACTAAGAGCTTAGAGGAAGGAGGCTTTACGGCCAACGTAGCAAACGATGCACCGTACAACCGACCTTATTTCACTCGAAAGAATATGGAGCAGCCGTTCTACGACCTCCTCGATCCGAAGCTGCGGAATGCCCCAACGATTCCGCCTGCCCTGACGGTGTGGGAGGTGGTCGATTGGCAAGACGTCTCGCTGCGCATGGGAGCGGTGGTGAAGGTGCTTTCTCAAAGAGGGCTTACGAGCCGTGCGCTCGAGCCGCTGCGGATTGTGCCGCCTCTCAGTATCGCTTTGCAGCCGACAGTCGCTGTTTTACCGGTGGGCCAGCAGCAGCTTCACCTCGAAGTTGAGCCGCGCTCGGAGCAGATAGGCTCTGCTGTTGGGACAGCGCGGCTGGAGATCCCGAAGGGTTGGATAGTTGATCCGAGCGCAAGCAAGTTTCAAGCGCCGGGCGGCGGGGAGACCGATGAACTTCCTGTTGCGGTGACGGTTAAAGCACTTGGAACAACCGAGAAGACTCTCGTCGCGGTGGCCGAGTCATCAGGGAAGGAGTATCGCGAGGGATACCATGCTGTCGGCTATCCGGGAATCACCAACGACGACCTGTATGAAGCAGCGTCAACGCGGGTGCGCGGGGTCGACGTCAAGGTACCTGCCGGGCTGAAGGTGGCGTATCTGCCGGGAACCGGCGATGCGGTCGAGAAGGCCTTTGGACAGATCGGGATTGCAGCGACGCGAGTGTCCGTTCCTGACATAGCGGCGGGCAAGCTGGCCGGGTATGACGCCCTGGTGATGGGGGTTCGGGCGTATGCGGCGCATACGGATCTGGCGGCTGTAACGGCGCAGATCACGGCGTTTGCGCAAGCGGGCGGGGCGGTTATAGTGCAGTACAACTTGGCGGAGTTTGGCGGGTCCGAGGCTCCGTATCCGCTGTCGCTCGGGTCGGCGGAGAAGGTGGTGGAGGAGACGGCGGCGGTGCGGCTGCTGGAGCCAAAGAGCCAGGTGCTGAGCTGGCCAAACCGTCTCTCGGAGCATGACTTTGATGGTTGGGTAGAAGAGCGGGGGCACGGGTTTATGGGCGAGTGGGACCCGAGGTATGTGGCGGTGACGGAGGTGCATGACGCCGGGCAGGATCCGCAGCGGGGCGGGCTGCTGGTGGCTCCGGTGGGCAAGGGCGCGTATGTGTATTGTGCGTATGCGCTCTACCGGCAGCTGCCGGAGGGGGTGCCGGGAGCGTTTCGGCTGCTGGCGAACCTGGTGAGCCTGGGGCGGCGGCCGTAGGGGCAGTCTAGGCCAAGGGGGACCGTGCGGGACAGAGTTGCATCCTACCGGGTGATGCTCGCGGAGACGCGATGACGCAGTGCCTGGAGGGACGGATGCAAGAGGTAGGAACGAGATCGATGGATCAGGGAGTGCCGCCGGCGCGACGGTCGGAGCTGCTGGATGCGGCAAATCTGCTGGGAGACGCGCGGCGGACGAAGAGGGCCATTCTGGAGCTGCCGCAGGCGTTGCGGCCTGCGTCCGAGCTTGAAGCTTTTCTGATTCAAGACGAGCTGGCGCTGGCGTGGGGCGAGGTGGGCGGATGGAAGGTGGGCGCACCGAACGCCGAGGCGACCCCACTGTTTGCGCCGATGCCGAAGGTGTGGATCGCCGCCAGCGGCGCTGTTGTACGCGGGTTGCGCTATCGCGGGCTGGAGGCCGAGGTTGCGTTCTATCTTGGCAAGGATCTGCCGTACCGGGCGACGGCGTACACGCGCGAGGAGATCGGCGCGGCCATTGTAAGCTGTCATCCGGCGATCGAGGTGCTGGAGAGCGCGTTTGAGGATCCGACGAAGGTCGATCGGCTGAGCATGATCGGCGATCTGCAGATGCATGGCGGGTTTATCTACGGGCCGGCCTATCCGGGATGGGAGTCGATCGACTTCAGCCAGGAAGGCGTGATGCTGGCGATTGATGGCGTCGTTCGCGTGGAGAAGACGGGCGGCAATACGGCGGGCGATCTGCTGCGGCTGCTGCCATGGCTGGCGAGTGAGGGTGCCGCGCGAACCGGCGGCTTGAAGGCTGGACAATGGATCACTACGGGCAGCTGGACGGGAAATACGCTGGCCGAAAAGCACTCGACGGCGGATGTGCAGTTC
>CAXTJC010000330.1:0-4252 GCA_964244225.1 uncultured Acidobacteriaceae bacterium | reverse complement strand
CATCAAGCAGCCGTTGACGAATGAGGCGATCCAGTCCAGGCAGCAGCTGCAGGCGATGGGGCAGGGGCTGACGGCGGCGCAGCGGAAGGTCCATGCCGACCAGCTGTTCGACGCAAAGCACTATGCCGAAGCGGCGGACGAGTACCACTCGATTCAGCGGGATGACGCGACACTTTCGCAGGCGGACAAAGACGCGCTGACGATCTATGCGGCGGTCTGCGATTACAAGCTGAAGAAGATCGGACGGCGTGAGGTGGAGAAGCTGCCGGCGACGACGGACGATAGCGGGGCGCTGAAGATGTATCTGCTGGCGGAGCTCTCTCGCAGTGAGGGCGACCGAAGCCGGCATGATGCCTTGATTACGCAGATGGTGGCGCAGTATCCGGCGAGCCGGTGGCTGGAGGAGGCGTTGTACTCGGGCGGGAATATGTACCTGCTGCTGCATGATTCGGGGCAGGCGATCTACCACTATGCCCTGTTGACGAAGATGTTTCCGACGAGCACGTATGGGCCCTCCGCACACTGGCGAACGGCGTGGATGAACTATCGGCAACGGCACTATGCGGAGGCAGCGCGGCTGATGGAGGAGCAGATCGAGCGATATCCAGGTGGTCAGGAGATTCCTTCGGCGCTCTATTGGCGGGCGCGGATCTACGAGGATGAAGAGCGGAATCTGCCCGCGGCGGCGGCCTTTTATAAGTCACTGGCAGTGACGTATACGAACTACTTCTATGCAGGGCTGGCGCGGCAGAGACTGAACGTGCTGGGCGCGCAGCCGGTGGAGACGAGTACGGTTCTGGCGGGGGTTCGGCGGCCGGAGACGCCGGAGCTGACGGGTGAGCTGCCGGAGGATGACCCGCACCTGATCAAGGCGCGGCTGCTGGCGAACGCGTCGCTGAATGAGTACATAGGGCCGGAGATCCAGGCGAGTCCGACGGCGGGAGAGTGGGGCGCGCTGGGGCAGGCGGAGATTTACTCGTCATACGGCGAGGTGACGCGGTCGCTGCAATCGATGAAACACAGCGGGATCTCGTTCTTCGCGCTGCCAATGGATCAGGTGCCGCAGGTGTATTGGCGGCTCCTGTTTCCGAAGCCGTTTTGGGACGGGATTCTGATGAACGCGCAGGCGAATGGGCTGGATCCGTATCTTGTCGCCTCGCTGATACGCCAGGAGTCGGAGTTCAACGCGGGCGCGGTGAGCCGGGCAAATGCGTATGGGCTCATGCAGCTGCTGCCGTCAGTAGGAAAATCGATCGCGAAGAAGCGTGGGCTCAAGGGCTTCAATGCGGGCCAGCTGCTGGTGCCGGCGGTGAATCTGCAGCTGGGAGCGGTCAATCTGCGCGAGGTACTGGACCGATTTGGCGGGCAGCCGGAGTATGCGCTGGCGGCCTACAACGCGGGAGATGTGCCGGTGCGGCAATGGATGTCCAGCAGCGACTACAAGGACACGGCGGAGTTCGTTGAATCGATTCCGTACACGGAGACACGCGAGTATGTCCAGGCGATTCTGCGCAATCGGGAGATGTATCGGGCGCTCTATGCACCGCGATAGAACGTTTGCCATGCGCGTGCTGCGCTAGCATGTGTTTGAGGCCCGAATGGTGAAATCGGCAGACACAGCGGACTTAAAATCCGCAGACCCTAACCGGTCGTGGGGGTTCAAGTCCCCCTTCGGGCACCACTTCGCTCATGCATGCCTTCCTTCAATTCAGGGTTGGTGGCTGTTTAGGTGGCTGTTGGACATCTACGCGAAGAGGCGTCGCCTGTTAGAGATTTATTTACTGCTTCGGAGCTACTGTTCCACGGTGTTCAGCGAGAAGTTTTCCGGCTCGCTTACGCTCGGAAGCTCCTTCGACGTTTCGTCCAAGCTCAAGCAGAGTTGTTCCATAGATGTAATGCGCTTCAGAGTCCCCAGGCGTAAGTACGAGAAGCTTCTGGAGGGGTGTTAAAGCCATTGCGGGTTGATGGAGCGATAGCTGGCTTTGTCCGAGCTCCCGCAAGGCGTCGACGTAAGCGGGATTTGCCGCGAGGGCTGCCTGAAAGTAAGGAATGGCTTCGGCGGGTTTGTTCTCGCGACGCAGGATCTGGCCCATTGTGCAATTGGCGACTACGTCATTAGGGAATCTCTGCAGCTCGACCTCGAACTCACGCCTGGCTGCCTGCGGGTTTGCGCTGCGCCAATAGATCACGCCGAGTCCGGAATGAATACCGGGATAAGCAGGATTTACCTGAGCCGCGAGGTTGAACTCTCGAATTGCCTCCTCTTCCTGAAATAATTTGTCGTAGGCGATGGCGAGTAGGACATGTGCCTCGGCTGAGTTTGGATTCAACATCATGATGCGATTGAACACCCGCCTTACGCTCGGGTAGTCTGCGAGTTGCAGGTAAGCCTTGCCGAGCATGTTGAGCGTTTCAAGACTGTCTGGATTCAGCGCGCTTGCCTTTTCCAAGTAGTGCACCGCCTCGGCATAGCGATTTAGGGCGAAGAGATCGAGACCTGCAAGCTCCGTCAGTTGGAAGGTGGGCGTTTGGGCTGCCGCCTGCTCTAACAACGGAGCAGCCTCCGCGAAGTGGTTTGCGCGAAAGAGGGTCAGGCCCAGATTGCGTTCCGTAATGGGATCATGCGGCTTTGCTGCGAGCGCCTGGTGAAACAACTCGATCGCCTCGTCGTAGCGAGTCTGATGCTCCACGCTCAGCGCGAGATTATTCAACAGAGGAACGGAACCGGGTTGTGACACTAACGCTTTTCTGAAGAGAGCCTCCGCTCGTACATTGTCGCCGCGCCCCAGCGCCGCGGAACCTGCCGCGATCGTCTCATTCAAGGCAGAATCCTGGGAGGGCACGGTCTGGGCGATTGGGCTTCGGCGAGACACGGCGAGCAACGCTGCAAGAAACAATGGGCCGACGTGCGCGCGTCTCCAGACGGTGGGAAACAGTACTGTCATCGCAGGCTCAGTATCTCCTTCCCCGGCGTACTGTATACCGTTCGCTGAGATGTACTTCTCAAATGTGCGCTCGTACTTTTGTCCTTGATCTTGCGGACTACTCTGTTAGAGTGCGGTTACACCGGCAGCAAAACTTATTGTCACTTATCTTCGTCTGGGCGGAGACACCCTTCCGCACAGGCGACCGTGTCTTCAACCGAATCGACCGAGGCCGTCCTTATGACGAAGCTCCTGCAGAGGTACACACTTTTTCTATTTGCATTCTTCGCTCTACTCTCCGCCAGTATGGCTCAGGAGATTGCTGCCAGCCTGAATGGCATCGTAAGCGATACGACGGGAGCTGCCATCGTTGGGGCGTCAGTTGAGGTTCGCAATGCGGCGATTCAGGGTTTCCGGCGAACGGCGACGACCGATAAAGACGGCACATACACGGTTACAAATCTGCCACCCGCGACCTATACGGTTATCGTTTCCTTCCCAGGCTTTAAGAGTCTCACGACTGAAAGCGTGACTCTATTCGTCGCGGAGAAACGCAGCGTCAACGCCCGTCTTGATACCGGTTCCGTCGATCAGAGCGTGACGGTGCAGCAGGATGCTGTCGCTGTGGAAACAACGAGCAGCGCGCAGACCGGTACTGTGAGCGGCACTCAGGTTCGCGAACTCGAGCTCAGCAATCGCAACTTTGAACAGCTTGTAACGCTGCAGACCGGAGTTGTGAGCGGTCTTGGCGATGAGGTCGGTTTCGGCCTAAATAACTCGACAACTATTTCGGTCAACGGTGCGCGGTCCGGATCGAACAACTGGACTGTAGATGGCGCGGATATAAACGACAGCGGCTCCAATGGAACCTTATTGAACGTGCCAAGCGTCGATGCCATTCAGGAGTTCACTCTCGCTCGCGGATCCTATGACGCAGGCTATGGGCGGAGTGGCGGCGCGCAGATCCTGGTTGCGACCAAGCAGGGAACGAGCCTTTATCATGGTGATGTCTACGAGTTCAATCGCAACAATGTCTTTAACGCGAACTCCTTCTTTAACAAGAACAATCCGGCTGCCCTTCAGCCTCGCGGAATCGAACGATATAACAACTACGGCTTCACCCTTGGCGGACCGGTTACGATCCCCAAGGTCTTTAATACGGCTAAGGATAAGCTCTTTTTCTTTTGGTCCGAAGAGTGGCGAAAAGTTACAACACCGACAACGCAAAGCATTCCCGCGCCCTCTGCCGCAATGCTGAGTGGCATCATTGACGGTACGGTGACAGGGGCCGCCCCGGGTTGCGTGAGCTTTAACTCCACTACAAATCA
>CAXTJC010000329.1:2549-4259 GCA_964244225.1 uncultured Acidobacteriaceae bacterium | reverse complement strand
CGGCCACCAGCGCTCCCGCTGGATCGAGCATCGCCACCTCACCTCCGAGCGCCTCACCATCATCTATCTCGACCGCATCACCCGCTTCGATCCCAAACTCCACTGCATCATCACCCTCACCCGCGATCACGCCCTCGAGCAGGCCCGCGCCGCCGATAAAGAGATCGCCGCCGGCCACTATCGCGGTCCCCTCCACGGCATCCCCTGGGGCGCAAAAGACCTCCTCGACACCGCCAACATCCCCACCACCTGGGGCGCCGAACCCTACCGCAACCGCGTCCCCAAAACTGACGCCATCGTCACCGCCCGCCTCAACGCCGCCGGTGCCGTCCTCATCGCCAAACTCTCGCTCGGCGCCCTCGCCCTCAACGACATCTGGTTTGGCGGCCAGACCATGAACCCTTGGCTCCTCGAAGAAGGCTCGTCAGGCTCCTCAGCGGGGCCGGGCGCGGCCACCGCGGCAGGGTTAGTCGGCTTCTCCATCGGCTCCGAAACCGGCGGCTCGATCGTCTCGCCGTCCATGCGCTGCGGCGTCACCGGCCTCCGCCCCACCTTCGGCCGCGTCGCCCGCACCGGAGCCATGACCCTCTGCTGGTCGCTCGATAAACTCGGCCCCATGGCCCGCTCCGTCGAAGACACCCTCCTCGTCCTCAACGCCATCACCGGCCCCGACCCCACCGACCCCTCGAGCGTCCCCAGCCACCTCGACTTCAACGCCGCCGCGCCCGTAAAGAACCTCCGCGTCGGCTACTTCCCGCAATGGATGAAAGAAGCCCCCGCCACCGACGTCGACCGCCACGCACTAGAAACCGTTCGCTCGCTCGGCATGACCCCCGTCGAAGTCCACATACCCGACTGGCCCTACGACTCCCTCCAACTCATCTTGTTTGCCGAAGCCGCAGCAGCGTTTGAAGAACTCACCGCCTCCGGCCACGACAACGACCTCAAAGCCCAGGTCGCCGACGCCTGGCCCAACTCCTTCCGCCAGGCCCGCTTCCTCTCCGCCGTCGATCTCGTCCAGGCCGACCGCCTCCGCCGCAAAGTAGCCCTCGAGATGGCCCGCCTCTTCGCCCCCGCGTCCGCCGGCGGCTCGGCCGTCGACCTCCTTCTCGTCCCCTCCCTCCGCGACGAAATGCTCGTCATCACCAACTTCACCGGCCACCCCTCGCTCACCCTCCGCGCCGGCTTCGTCCAGGTCGCCCAGGCCCGCAGCGACTGGGCCCCCGACCCCGCCCACCCGCTTCCCACCTTCACCCCCCCCCGCCGCGTCCCCCACGGTATCACCCTCATCGGCCGGCTCTTCGACGAAGGCACCATAGCCCGCGCCGGCCTCGCCCTCGAACAAGCCTTCAACGTAGCCGCCGATCGCCCACCCAACTTCTAACCCCAACCAGGCACCGTCCCGAAGATTTGTCATTCTGAGCGCAGCGAAGAACCTGCTTCTCGCCTTTACAACGGAGCGAAGCGACGTACACGCACTCACAGTGCCGTCATTCCAAGCGCAGCGTTTCACCTTCACAAGTTTCGTCATTCTGACCCCGAGCTTGCCGAACGGGGAAGAACCCACGTACTTTGCTCGGGCTGCATAACATAGAAAGAAAGTTAAAATCCCACCGTTTGCGATGAAAGCAGTCACCCCAACTCTAACTACAAAAGAAGTGTCATCTCGACCAAAGCCCGGGCCCCCGGCGAGCGAAGTTGCTCGCTGGG
>CAXTJC010000329.1:0-2449 GCA_964244225.1 uncultured Acidobacteriaceae bacterium | reverse complement strand
GCAGTCCGTTCGCGCCAGCACCAAGTCATCACATAATCAGCATTCACAAGGCAATCCCGAAAATGACTCCCATCCTCCGCACCCTCGCCCTCCTCCTCCTCACCGCCCCCACCCTCCTCGCCCAGCACGCCACCGGCACCATCCACACCACGGACGTCGACCTCGGCTACGAGACCTTCGGCACGCAAAGCACCGCCACCCCCATCATCGCCGTCAACGGCGGCCCCGGCCTCTCCCACGCCTACATGCTCCAGAACGACGTCTGGCAGCGCATCGCTGCCACCCGCCTCGTCATCTTCTACGACCAGCGCGGCACCGGCGCCTCGAAGCGCCTCTCGCCCAACGCCCCGCAGACCATGCCCGCCCACATCGCCGATCTCGAAGCCGTCCGCGAGCACTTCCACCTCGCCCGCGCCGCCTTCCTCGGCGACTCCTACGGCGGCCTCCTCGTCACCGCCTACGCCGCCGCCCACCCCGAGCACGTCGCCAGCCTTATCCTCTCAGACGCCGCCTCGCCCTCCCTCAAAGCCATCGTCCACCTCCTTCCCCAGACCTTCCCCGACATCGAAGAGCAGGACGACCACGAAGAAAAATCCCTCGCCGCCCACCCCGACGCCGCCGCCCAGGCCGGCCTTCGCAACCACTTCCGCATGATCTTCTACTCACCCGCCAAACGCGACGCCTACATAGAGCACATGGGCGACCTCGGCTACGTCCCCGCCGTCGGCGAAGCCGTCTCCAAAGCCGTCGACGATCTCGACCTCTCCGCCGCCCTCCCCACCTTCCGCTTCCGCACCCTCATCCTCAACGGCCGCTACGACATGAACGTAGCCCCACTCACCGCCTGGCATCTCGCCCACGCCATCCCCCACGCCCAACTCGTCTTCTTCGAACAAAGCGGCCACCTCCCCTCCTACGAAGAGCCCGACCGCTACATCACCGTCCTCAACCAGTTCCTCAACGCAAAATAACGCAATCTATAAAGCCAGGCGCGGCCGCCAGTTTGGCGCTTCAATGCTTCGAGTGAACCTCTAAATTAAAGTCTTGTCATTCTGAGCGAAGCGAAGAACCCCCGCATTTCGCTTCAGCCTGCACAACACAACTCATGCGCCGAATTGTCCTCATCAGCCGCCCCTGTGACAAAGGCACCATCGCCCGCGCCGGCCTCGTCCTCTAATGAGCCTTCAGCTAGCCGGAGAACGGCCGTAAGGTCTCTAGGATCGTGCTTGGCTTTGGTTATGGAATTGAAGCGCTTCCGGGTGGTTGAGTTCATAAAGCTTCTGGCGAGTAAGCGATAGAAAACTTTCAGATGTTCGTACCTGCTCAGCTATCCAGTCAATATACGCATCACTGTACTGGCGTGCTGAGAACTCTGGTTTCCACGCGAAATCTTGATTGTCGGCGACTTCGTAGACTCGATTAATCGCCTGTAAGTCGTGCGAGTTCAGGCGTACTTCCAAGGGGAGGACAATTTTCAACCGCTCAAGTACGTCTTTTTGTCGGTATGGACAAATCGTGTGTCGGTCTATCGCAATGGCGGCCGGCGCGTTGACGTCAGTGGTTAGGCGTACAGCTTGTCCGGAGGCGGAAACGGTGGCTAAATGCTGTCGACTGCCGACGACTTGCAACTCAGCTCCGCGAGGCGCTACCGTGACCGCTTTAAGCCCGCGTATGATGGTCTCGCGCACCTCACGAATCCGGGTACCCACGAACTGTCGGAGATCGTCCGTAGTACCTGTTTCAGACTTTGCGCCATGCCGAAAAAACACTGTTCCTTGCCCAAAAACGGTCGCTTGTTTAGCGTTGTTGTCGGTGGCGTACTGCCCCGGCTTCTCGAACACTAGAGGAGAGTCGGGCGGATTAATTAAGAAGATCGCGACTGCGCGGCCATTCTTCTCAGCGTCCACGACCTCGAAATCAGAGTAGTTAGTTGAGGTGTACTTCCTCACGAGATCGCAGTATTTTGCGTGATCAAAGTCCAAAGCAGCCGTGACATCTGTGCCAGCAGCTTCTCCGTTGTTGGTAATACCAATGGCAAGCGCTCCCCCGCCTGAATTTGCAATGGCGACGATGTCTTTTAAGACCTCGAGAGCTTGACGTAGCTCGGCAGGATTGAAGGACTCTTTGAATTCAATTGCTTTTGACTCGCGCTTTGCGGCTAGACATTTGGTGACCCGTGGATCTTGCATGACCACCATAAGATAAGCTCGGCAAACGAACTATGAGGCAGAAATCTTGCTGCTCTACTTTTTCTTCACGGCCGACGGGGCGAACCATGCCACACGATCAAGTCATCACAAAGCTCCGAGCCTTCTCCAAAACGTCCCACTGCCCCGATGCTATCCTCTTTGCATGGCAACCCACACGATCAGCGTCGAGTTAAAAGACGAGCAGATCGCAGCTCTTGACGCCGCAGCCAGCCGCTCCGCGATTGATCGAAACGCCATCA
>CAXTJC010000328.1:0-4290 GCA_964244225.1 uncultured Acidobacteriaceae bacterium | reverse complement strand
CCACCGCCCAGCCAGCACCGGCGAGTCCACCAACTGCTCCAGACTCACGGCATGAAACGCGTGTAAGGAACTCCCAACGCAAGGCTCACTCGACGCGCAGACCTTTCGCGTGCCTCCAGCAACGTGCTCATCGGGATCCAGTGCGGTCCCCAATTTCCAGTTACTCGGGATCATCACCGAAGGCGTAATCATCACCTCCGTCGCCTTCGCCCCCTCCGGATACAGCACCACCGAGTTCCAGCTCAGCAGCGCCAGGCTCGCGCTCGTAGAAGCCCCGCCCGAGAACCCCGGCGTCTCCCCCGGCGTCAAAAAATCCAGCTTCACCTCAAGCGTCGTCGCCCCCTGCGGGACAGTGAGGTGGAACGCGAACATATCCACCTTGTCCCGCTGCCACTCCACCCTCTGCCCGCCCGCCGACATCACCAGCCCGGCCAGATTATCGAGCGGCCCCGTCGGCCCATGCTCCCCCGGAATCCACTTCGGGTACACCAGCGTCAGCGGCCCCGCCGCCACCGGCAGCACCTCCGTCGCGTGCAAAATCCGCCGCGGAGCCTCCGTCAAATCCACGCTCAACGTAATCGGCCCACCCTGCGCCCCCGCCACACCCGCTCCCACCACCATTGCCGCCGCAACCAGACCCAACCGCCATCCCGTCATGCAAATCTCCCTACCAGCAACTTACAGCCACTTGGCCTCTCCTTGCCATTCCGAGCACCTGTATTTTGGTTTGTCATTCTGAGCGCAGCGAAGAACCTGCTTCTCGCCTTTACCGCGGAGCGAAGCGACGTACACGCCGCTGCTTCTCTTGCCAGGGTGCCCCATCCATGGCGCAGCCTCACCGCGACATGGGTGGGACGTAAAGAGCCGAACCATCCACCGTTTCCGTGGCGCAACTACCCCTCCGCCTTCCATAAACTAAAAACAGTTGCACCGATAACAACCGAAGCAGCAGCCCCACATCAGTCCATCTCCCACAACACCCTCAAACCAGAAACTTTAGCCCAAAGTACCCCGGGGGAGGGGTACCCAACGCACCCGCTACAATCGCCCAACACCCCCATGACCCTCTACGCCGCCGTCATCGCCCTCATCACACTCACGCTGCTCGTCGTCTCCCTCGGCCGCCTCGGCACGGTCAAGACCAAGGCCGACTACCTCGTCGCCGGCCGTTCGCTCTCCGCCTTCGTCCTCGTCTTCACCCTGCTCAGCTCCTGGATCGGCTCCGGCTCGCTGCTCGGCGGCGCGGAGAACGCCTACCGCCACGGCTTTGCCGCCCTCTGGCAGGCTGGCGGCGGCTGGGCCGGCCTGCTGCTCATCGTCTTCATCGCCCCGCGCGCCCGCAAGTTCGCCCGCTACACCATTCCCGACCTCCTCGAAGCCCGCTACAACCAGGCCGCCCGCGTCCTCGGCGTCATCGCCATCCTCCTCACCTACACCGCCATCACCAGCTATCAGTTCATCGGCGGCGGCGACATCCTCCACCTTATCTTTCCCACCGTCATCACCCCCATCTTCGGCCGCTACATCCTCGCCGCCTTTGTCATCCTCTTCACCGCTATCGCCGGCATGAGCTCGGTCGCCTACATGGACCTCTTTATCGGCCTGCTCGCTACCTCTACCCTGATCGTCGCCCTCCCCGTCCTCATCCACATCGCCGGCGGCTGGCATACCGTCAGCAGTGCCCTCCCCGCCACCCACTTCCAGGTCTTCGGCGACCTCACCCCCATCCAGGCCCTCGAGCTCTTCCTCCCCACCTGCCTCCTCCTCCTCGGCAATCAGTCCATGTACCAGAAGTTCTTCTCCGCCAAGAGCGAGAAGGCCGCCTCCCAGGCCGTCGTCGGCTGGATCGTCGGCACCGTCATCCTCGAGACCATCATCGTCGCCATCGCCGTCACCGGCTCCGCTCTCTTCCCTACCGGCGAGGTCGCCCATGCCCCCCGCGAGATCCTCGCCTACGTCGGTCTCCACGCCTTCTCCAATCGCACCCCCGCCCTCACCCTCCTCGGCGCCCTCCTCATGGGAGCTATCTTCGCCAAGATCATCTCCACCGCCAACAACTGGCTCTTCTCCCCCGCCACCAACATCGTCAACGACATCTACGTCCGCTACATCGCGCCCGAGGCCTCAAACAAGCGCGTCCTCATCATCAGCCGCCTCACCGTCGTCCTACTCGGCATCTGGTCGCTCTACCAGGGCCTGCACGCCGAGTCCGTCCTCAAAGTGGCGCTCTATGCCTACACCATCTACGGCGCTGCCCTCACCCCCGTCATCCTCGCCGCCTTCTTCTGGCCCCGCGCCACCGCCAGCGCCGCCGTGGCCTCCATCGCCGCCGGCACGGTCGTCACCGTCGGGTGGGAGTACCTCCGCTTCGTCCTTCCGCCCGCCCTCGCCGCCCGCGACGCCATCCTTCCCGCGCTCGCGACCTCGCTGCTCTGCCTCGTCGTCGTCTCCCTCCTCACCCGCCCGCCCGACGCCGCCCATCTGGCAAGTCTCGGAGAGGCCTGAACGCAAGCAACGCTACGCATCTCCACAGTAACCGGCTGACAACGAAACGGTAATGCCAAGCGACATGCGCACTCCGATCTGTGTCTCATCTCGTATAGAGAAGTAAAGGCTATAGAGAAGTACCGGCGGCTCGTCAGGCGCCATCAACCCGGGTGTCCTGTACCGCTGCTGAGCATCTTCGCCAAGGCCCTTCATGGATCTCCATCTCGTTCCGGACGCCGCAGCCCTCTGCGTCCTGCTTGCCCTGCTTCTCCTCCTCGGTCGACGTCATCCGGAGAGCCGCGTTCACTTCTGGCTTGCCGGCCTGGTCCTCATCCTCGGTGAGGCGCTCGCCCATCTCCTGTTCACCATTCCTGGCCCGTGGCATTGCGGCAGCCACGTCGCCGCGCTCTGCTTCTACCTGCTTGCCGGCCAGACCTTCATCTACGCCGCGCTTCGTCCCAGAGCTGTCGACTGGCGGCTCTTCACCGCCATCTTTGCCTCTGCCGTCCCGCAGGTCGCCGCGCTTACGCTCTACGGGCTGGATATTCGTTCTCCCCGACCCTTCCTTCTGTGCGCCTTCCTCGGCATTCCGCTCGCCGTCGCCTGCGGTTTTCTCACCACGCGCGCCATCCGCTTCGGCATCCTGCACTTCCTCGGCTGGGCAGGCTTTATCGGAGCCATCCTGCAGGCCGACTTCCGCTACGCCGTCTACTGGATCCTCTTCTGGATTTACATGTCGGCCGCCGTCCTCTTCGCTCGCCGGCTTCCCCGCTCCAGCACCGGCCGCTACGCCATCGTGCTTGGCTTCGCCATCTGGTCGCTCTGCTTCCTGTCGCACAGCTGGATGTTTGAGCACCCCGGCTATCTCCTCTACGCGCAGGACATCTGGGATCTGCAGAAGTTCCTCGTCGCCATCGGCATGCTCATGGTCATGCTCGAGGACCAGGTCGCCCGCAACCGCGATCTCGCCCTGCACGACGACCTCACCGGCCTGCCTAACCGTCGCCTCTTCGACGATCGCCTCTCCCAGGCGCTCCTGCAGGGCACACGCTCCAGTAGCCGCACCGGCCTCATCATGCTCGATCTCGACGGCTTCAAGCTCGTCAACGATTCGCTCGGCCACACCGCCGGCGACGAGCTCCTCTGCACCGTCACCGAAAACCTCACACGCGCCCTCCGCTCGTCAGACACCCTCGCCCGCGTGGGCGGCGACGAGTTCGCCATCATCGTCTCCAATCTTCGCTCGTCCGACTCCCTCCTTGCCCTCATCGATAATGCCGCTCGCATCACGATTCCACTCAAGGATGGAAACTTCCTCGTCACCGCCAGCACCGGCCTCGCCATCGCGCCTGATGACTCTATCGACCCTGAAACCCTCTTCCGCCTCGCCGACGCCCGCATGTACGCCCAGAAGCAGATCGCCTGAGACCGCTTACCGCACACGTTTCCCCTCGTATTCCCATTGCAATCCAGACCGCTGCTTTTTCACACTCACCTTTTCGCGTCGCGTGCATCCAAAGCCGAAGAACGCAATCCGCAAGGAGACTTACCGACATGGCTACCCGACTTGAAACCACCGAACTCACCGATGACCTCTTGGCGGGCGTAGGACCCGACGCAACCGCGACCTTCGACTCCTCGGACGTCGCTCCGGCCGCCAGCAGCGAGAGCCTCTACGCTGCCGCCGACGAGGAGGAAGAAGACGAAGACGAGGATGACGACGAAGAAGAGGACCTCGACGAGGATGACGACGAGGAAGATCTCGACGATGAGGATGACGATCTCGAAGACGACGACGAAGAG
>CAXTJC010000327.1:0-4291 GCA_964244225.1 uncultured Acidobacteriaceae bacterium | reverse complement strand
GCTGAATCGTCCCGAGTACAGAGACGCGGAGATCCGGATTGCAGAGAAAAACTTCGGCTGCGGGTCCTCGCGCGAGCACGCGGCGTGGGCGATCAACCAGTATGGCTTTCGCGCCGTGATCGCGCCTACGTTTGCCGATATTTTCTATTCGAACGCGGGCAAGAACGGCATTATTCTCGCTCGGCTGACGGAGGCTGAGGTCGAGACCCTGATGGCACGATCGACCGCAAATCCACAGCACCGGATCACGCTAGACCTGGAGGCGCAGACGGTGACTGATGATCAGGGATTCGCCACGCGCTTCGAGATCGATCCCTTTCGCAAGTACTGCCTGCTCAACGGGCTCGACGATATCGGGCTTACGCTGCGACACGAGGCTGCTCTTGACCGCTATGAGCAGCGGCACGAGGCCGAGTACTGGATGACGCCGAAGGCATGTGCATGAGTCTACGAGTTGCCCATGCTTCTTTCGCGACAGCAATGCTCGCATGCTGCTTTTTTGTCCATGCGCAGAGTCCTGAGCCAAAATCCGCGCCGCTTCCCGCGGTCCTCACCAGTGCGCATACGCTTTTTCTTGGCAACGCCGGCGACCAGGAGAACGCTGATTGTCTGCGTGCTTATAACAATCTTTACTCCGATCTTGAGAAGCTCGGCCGGTATCGTCTCGTCGTGAATCCGGCTGAAGCCGACCTCATCCTTGAGTTGCATTATGAGATCGATCTCGGCCAAGCTATCGCCAGCAACGATTCCCATCGCACAGTTCGCCAGTTCCGCCTAGTTCTACTCGATCGGCATACACGCGTGATCGTTTGGTCCCTCACCGAGCGCACGAACTATGCCGTTTTCAGAAGAACCGCAACAACAACCTAGACGAAACGGTTGCCAAGCTTAGTGCAGACTTTGATGCCCTGCTGTCCTCACAACCACCAAACAACAACTCTCGCGTCCCACATGGAGTCATCCTCCAATAGGCCGATCGAAAGGATCTCGTGAGCACCTCCGCTGTCCCCGGCAAACGCAACTCCGTTGTTCTCACAGAAGGGCCCAGCCGCGCGGCTGCGCGCAGCTACCTGCGCGGCGTTGGCTTCTCAAAGGAGGATCTGCACAAACCGATCATCGGCATTGCGAACACGTGGACCGAGATCGGGCCGTGTAACTTTCATCTGCGGCAGGTGGCCGAGGCAGTGAAGCAAGGCGTGCGCGATGCCGGCGGAACGCCAATGGAGTTCAACACGGTGACGATCTCGGATGGCATCACCATGGGCACGGAAGGCATGAAGGCCAGCCTGATCTCGCGTGAAGTCATTGCGGACTCGATCGAGCTGGTCGCGCGCGGTAACAGCTTCGACGGTCTTATTTGTATCGCCGGCTGTGACAAAAATATGCCCGGAACGATCATGGCGCTGGCGCGCGTGGACATTCCGGGGATGATGCTCTACGGCGGCAGCATCGCTCCGGGCCGGCTGCTACAGGCAGACGGAACGCATAAAGACATCACGATTCTTAACGTGTTTGAGGCGATCGGCTCGCACGCAGCAGGGCGGATCTCAGATGACGAACTGGAGGCGGTTGAGGCCGCGGCTTGTCCGGGGCCGGGCGCGTGCGGCGGCCAGTTTACGGCGAACACGATGGCGATGGCGGGCGAATTTCTTGGCATCTCCCCCATTGGCTTGACGGGCGTGCCAGCGATGGCGGCCGACAAAGCGACAGCCAGCCGCGAGGCCGGCCGGCTGGTGATGCATCTGGCAAAGCATGACCTTCGGCCCTCCAAGATTCTTACGCGGGAGTCTATCGAAAACGCGATCACGGCAGTGTGCGCGAGCGGTGGAAGCACCAACGCCGTGCTGCATTTGCTGGCGATCGCGCATGAGCTCAACATCCCGCTCTCTATGGAAGACTTCGATCGTATCAGCGAGCGCACGCCGTTTATCTGCGATCTTTCGCCTGGCGGAAAGTATGTCGCGAAGGACTATCAGGACGCAGGTGGATCGCGCGTGCTGGCTGCGCGGCTGGTCGAACGCGGGCAGCTGCACGACACCATTACGGTGACAGGAAAAACGCTGTATGAAGAAGCGACGGACGCGCATGAGACGCCGGGGCAGCTGGTAATCCGCACATGGGCAGACCCGCTGAAGCCAACCGGCGGCCTGGTCATCCTGAAAGGCAATCTCGCACCGGAAGGATGCGTGGTCAAAGTGGCGGGGCACGAGCGCCTGTTTCACCAGGGGCCGGCACGCGTATTTGATTCGGAGGACCTCTGCTTTGCTGTCATTCAGGCGGGCCGGATTTATCCCTCCGATGTGCTGGTGATTCGCTATGAAGGGCCGAGGGGCGGACCCGGCATGCGCGAGATGCTCGCCGTCACCGCCGCGATCAAGGGTATTCCGGAGCTCTCCGAAACCGTTGCTCTGCTCACCGATGGCCGCTTCTCCGGTGCGACGCGCGGCTTGATGGCAGGTCATGTAGCACCGGAGGCGTATCTGGGCGGCACGATCGCCGCGGTGCAGGAGGGTGACATGATTACCTTTGACATTCCGAACCGTGAGTTGCGGCTGGAGGTTGCTCAAGATGAGATTGCAAAGCGGCTGGCGGCGTGGAAGGCTCCTGAGCCGCGGTATACCCGAGGCGTCTTTGCCAAGTATGCGGCCGGTGTTTCCTCCGCGAGCTTAGGCGCTGTGACGACATAATGGAATACGTATCTGTTTCTGTTGCAAATGCACTTTAGGAGATGACATGGCAACCCTGACATCCGCACCGACACTTACCGGAGCCGAGATTTTATGGGCGACGCTGGCCGGGGAAGGCGTGACGACGATCTTCGGCTATCCCGGTGGCGCGATTCTGCCGATCTACGACGCGCTGCGTAAGTTCCCGATCCATCACATTCTGGTGCGGCATGAGCAGGGCGCCGCGCATATGGCGGACGGCTACGCGCGAGCGAGCGGGCGGGTTGGCGTGTGCATGGCAACGTCAGGGCCAGGCGCGACGAATCTGGTAACAGGCCTGGCAACGGCGATGCTGGATTCGATTCCGGTGGTCGCGATCACGGGCCAGGTGTCCTCGAAGGTGCTGGGATCGGATGCCTTCCAGGAGGTTGATATCACTGGTATTACGCTGCCGATCACGAAGCATAATTTTTTGGTGACGCGAGCAGAGGACATTGCGCCGGCGGTACGGCGTGCCTTCCAAATTGCGCGCTCCGGGCGGCCGGGGCCGGTGCTGGTGGATATCACCAAGGATGCTCAGCAGGCCACTGCGCCGTTTGATTTCGACAGTGCAAAGCCGCTGCCGGCGAGGCCACATCCGATGCTGCGCGCGGAGTCGGATGCCTTCCAGCAGGCGGTCGAGCTGATCCTCGCGGCGAAGAAGCCGATCCTGCTTGCAGGGCACGGCATCACGCAGTCGGGCGCGGAGGCGGAGGTGCTCGCGTTTGCCGAGACGCGACAGATACCTATTGCGACGACGCTGCTGGGACTAGGATCTATTCCGGCCGGGCATCCGCTCTCGCTTGGCATGATGGGCATGCATGGCGAGAGCTGGGTGAACACAGCGATTCAGCAATCGGATCTGCTGCTGGCGTTTGGCATGCGCTTTGACGATCGCGTAACGGGAAACCTGGCGAGTTATGCGCCGAATGCAAAAAAAATCCATATCGAGATTGACCCGAGTGAGATCAATAAAAACGTGAAGGTAGATGTCGCGCTGATAGGCGATTTGAAAAAGACCTTGGCGCTGCTACTGCCGCAACTGCCCAAGAAGCTGGACGCTAGCTGGCTGAAGGAGATCAGCGCCGGCAAGGGAACGGCGGCGGTGCGCGACATCATCAACCTGCCGGATAACGGTCATCTGTACGCCGCGCATGTAATCCACGATATCTGGCGCGAGGCGCAGGCATCCGGCCGTGAACACGAAACCATCATCGTCACAGATGTGGGCCAGCACCAAATGTGGGAGGCGCAGTACTTCAAGCATGAAGCGCCGCGCAGCCTGGTCACATCGGGCGGCCTGGGTACGATGGGCTTCGCGCTGCCTGCCGCCATCGGCGCTAAGTCCGCCTGTCCGCATAAGGATGTGTGGGTGATTGCCGGCGATGGCGGCTTTCAGATGACGGCATGCGAGCTGTCGACGATTGCGCAGGAGGGCCTGGCCATCAACATCGCCGTAATTAATAATGGCTTTCTCGGCATGGTGCGGCAGTGGCAGGAGACCTTCTACGAGAAGAACTACTCGGCCTCGCCGATCCTTTCGCCGGACTTTGTGAAGCTGGCGGGCGCGCATGGCATTGATGGCG
>CAXTJC010000326.1:0-4300 GCA_964244225.1 uncultured Acidobacteriaceae bacterium | reverse complement strand
CTGGATGGAGCAGAATCGGGAGCTCTTTCGCGCGCTCAAGCTGGAACAGGTCGTGACCTTCATCGTGCTGGCCCTGATCGTCTGCGTGGCGGCGCTGAACATACTGATCGCGCTGACCATGGTTGTTATGGAAAAGACCCGCGACATCGCTGTGCTGATGGGCTTTGGCGTTACCGCCGCGCAGATTCGCCGTGTTTTTCTGCTGCAGGGTCTGCTGATCTCCGTCATCGGAACGATCCTGGGTCTCGGACTCGGCTACGGGCTGAGCTGGGCCGGCGCGCACTATCGCTTTATCCGCCTTGATGCGTCTGTGTACTCGATCGACTATCTTCCGTTTGCGGCGCGGCTGCGAGATGGCGTGATTGTCTCGCTTGTCAGCTTGAGCGTGAGTCTGCTTGCGACGCTCTATCCCTCGGCCGCCGCTGCCGCCATCTTGCCCGCGGAGGCTCTGCGCTATGAGTAGTGAACAGCAGGGGAGTAACGAACAGCAGCGGCTGCCCTACATCAAGCTCGCGCCGGATGGCATCGGCGCCATGCAGGAGCTGGAGCACTACCTTAACGCGCTGTCAGGCCTCGAAAAGACTCTGCTGGAGATGGTACGATTGCGCGTCTCGCAGCTGAACGGCTGCCACTTCTGCATCGGGCAGCATCGCCAGGAACTTGAAAAGACGCATACACCCGAGACGCTCATCGACGCCATTCCCCACTGGCGCGAGTCCGACAGCTTCACCCAGCGGCAGCGGGCCGGGCTACTGTGGGCAGAGGCTGTGACGGACATCCAGACCGGGCACGCCTCGGACGCCGACTATGCGGCGATGCAGCCGCACTTCTCCGAAAAGGAGATCGTCGACCTCACGCTGGCGATCAGCAGCATCAATGCCTGGAACCGACTGGGCATTGCATTCCGAGCGCGATGGGATCCGAGAAAAGCCGGCAGCAAAAAGGCAGAGCGAAGGCCGGAGAACGACGAAGAGCAAGCCGATGCAAACGAAGAGGAGGCCTCATGACCGGAGTCTCCGCGCCGGACGTTGCAACGGCCGTTCTCCGGGCGGAGCTGCTGACGAAGCGGTACGCCTCAGTCGGCCATGCAGATCGAAGCGAGCTGGTCTTGTTCCACGAACTGAACTTTGCCCTCCAGCCCGGCGAGCTCGTATCCATCGTCGGCGAAAGCGGCGCGGGCAAGAGCTCCCTGCTGCATCTGCTGGCCGCGCTCGATCGGCCAAGCGGGGGAGAGGTCTGGTACGGAGACCGGCGGCTCAGCCGCATGTCCGTGAACGAGGCAGCGCGCTTCCGCAATCGCACGATCGGCTACGTCTGGCAGTTCCACTATCTTCTGCCGGAGTTTACCGCGCTTGAAAATATCGCGCTTCCTTTGATGGCCGGTGGTCTCGGTCGGCGATCAGCAATGGAAAAAGCGGACCGCTGGCTGGGGGAGGTCGGCCTTTCCCACCGCTCCGGGCATCGCTCGGGAGAGCTGAGCGGCGGGGAGCAGCAGCGCATCAGCCTGGCGCGCGCCCTGGTCACAGAACCAAGAATCCTGCTGGCGGATGAACCGACCGGCGACCTCGATGAATCTACGGCTGAGTCTGTCTTTGCCTTGCTTCAGCGGCTGCATGGATCGCATCGTCTGGCCAGCGTTTTAGTGACACATAACAGGAAGTTTGCCAGGCGCTGCGACCGTATGCTTCTGCTGCACAAGGCACAGCTTCAGCCAGCGTGAGACACAGCGCATCGGCAGCAACAGGTTCTTGAACCCGGCAGAGGTACGTGTCTGAGTACCAATGGATACACCGTTAGGGCCATTGCGCCTCACTTTTGCACACCATAGAAGCGAGCTTTGCGGTACGGTGGCGATAGATTCGCGGAGGTTCCACCGTTCTGTGCAGAGGTCTACACTTAGAGATGCAGGATGGCTGTTCCGCTGAGCAGCCTGGGTGCCCCGGTCTGAAGCCAACCGGGGTGTTGCAGCATCAGTAAAGGTTGGCTGGCATGCCAGTTGGGCCAAGGCTGAGAAGGGGAAAACATGTTCGAACGCTATACGGAGAAGGCGCGACGGGTCATCTTCTTCGCGCGCTACGAGGCGAGTCAGTTCGGCTCGCCCTATATCGAGACGGAGCACCTGCTGCTCGGTCTGCTGCGTGAGGACAAGGCACTTACCAATCGATTTCTGCGGTCACATACCTCTGTGGAGTCGATCCGCAAACAGATTGAGCAACATACAACGATTCGAGAGAAGGTTTCGACCTCCGTCGATCTGCCGCTCTCGAATGAGTGCAAGCGTGTGCTCGCCTATGCCGCGGAGGAGGCCGAACGTCTGAGCCATAAGCACATCGGCACTGAACACCTGCTGCTCGGACTTCTGCGCGAAGAAAAGTGCTTTGCGGCCGAGATCCTGACCGAACGCGGTTTGCGTCTTCCTACGATTCGCGAGGAGCTGCAGCGAACGACGCAGGAGAAGGCGCCCGCGCAGGGTAAGCAGGCCGGGGCCGGCGGCCGGCAGGAGCAGAGCATGCTTGCCGAGTTCAGCCGCGACCTTACGCAATCCGCCATGGATCAGCAGCTGGATCCGCTGGTCGGGCGCGATACAGAGGTCGATCGCGTTATCCAGATTCTGTGCCGCCGGACGAAGAACAATCCGGTGCTTATCGGCGAGCCGGGAGTCGGCAAGACGGCTATCGTCGAAGGCCTCGCGCAGAAGATCGCGGATGGCGAGGTGCCGAGCTTCCTTGCGGATAAGAAGGTGTTGGCGCTCGATCTGTCGTTGATCGTCGCCGGAACCAAATATCGTGGGCAGTTTGAAGAGCGATTGAAGACCATCATGAAGGAGTTGATGGAGAACCAGAACTCTATCGTTTTCATTGATGAACTGCACACGCTCGTGGGTGCCGGCTCTGCCGAGGGCTCGCTCGATGCGGCGAACATCCTGAAGCCTGCTCTGAGCCGCGGCGAAATTCAGTGCATCGGCGCCACGACACCGGCCGAGTACCGGAAGTCGATTGAGAAGGACCGGTCACTCGAACGCCGCTTCCAGGCGGTCAAGGTTCCCCCGCCAAACGAAGAAGATGCCATCAAGATCATCATGGGCATCAAGGAAAAGTACGAGAAGTTCCATGCGGTCAGCTATACGGACGATGCGATCTCGTTTTCGGTCTCGCACTCCAGCCGCTACATTCCGGATCGGTTCCTGCCCGATAAGGCGATCGATCTGATTGACGAGGCGGGGGCCCGCGTCAAGCTGCGCCAGACCTCACTACCCGAGGAGCTTACGGAGGTCCAGAAGCGGATCAAGTTCATCGTCCACCGGATGGAGAATGCGATTGCGAATCACGAGTTCGAGAAGGCGCGTTTCTACTCGGATGAGGAACGGAAAGAGCGCGAGAATCTACGTCTGCTGCGCGACAAGTACCACCTCGACGACTCGTCAGCGGGCATAGTGACGCGTGAGGATATCGAGGATGTGGTGAGCCGCTGGACGGGTGTTCCCATTACCTCACTCAAGGAAGAGGAGACGCAGCGTCTGCTCCGTGTTGAAGAGGAGCTGCACAAGCGCGTCATCTCGCAGGAGAAGGCGATCTCGGCACTGGCGCGAGCCATTCGGCGGTCCAGAGCAGGCCTTAAAAATCCTGCACGTCCCATTGGAAGCTTTTTATTCCTCGGACCCACGGGCGTTGGCAAAACAGAGATGGCGCGCACCCTGGCGCAGTTCCTGTTTGGCAGCGAGAAGTCGCTCATTCGCTTCGACATGTCGGAGTTCATGGAAAAGCACTCGGTCTCGAAGCTGATCGGCTCGCCTCCGGGCTACGTCGGCTACGAGGAGGGCGGCCAGTTGACGGAACGCGTCAAGCGCAGCCCCTACTCGGTCGTGCTGCTTGATGAGATCGAAAAGGCACACCCGGACGTCTTCAACCTGCTGCTGCAGGTCTTTGAAGATGGCCAGCTCACGGACGGGCTCGGCAACACGGTCGACTTCAAGAACACGATCCTAATCATGACCTCGAACATCGGCGCCAAGCACCTGATGAAGCGTGAGGGTCTGGGCTTCCAGTCTCGCGTGGAGGATGTGGTGCTCGACAAGATCGAGGAGATGGTTAAGGGCGAGGTGAAGCGCACCTTCAACCCGGAGTTCCTTAACCGTATCGACGAGATCATTATCTTCACGGCGCTCAGCGACTCAGATCTCATGCAGATCATCGAGCTGCTGGTCCAGCAGCTCAACGTCAATCTGGTTCATAAAGCGATCACCCTTAGCGTCAACGACGATGCCAAGAAGTGGATCCTTGAGAAGACACTGGCAGACAGA
>CAXTJC010000325.1:0-4341 GCA_964244225.1 uncultured Acidobacteriaceae bacterium | reverse complement strand
CTGGGGCCGGAGCTGGTGGCGAAGATGGTGGCGTCGGCGCTGAAGCAGTTCGATCCGCGGTCGGGCGGATTTGGGTCGCAGCCGAAGTTTCCGCACTCGTCGGCGATCGACTTGCTGATCGATGCGGCGTCGCGCGTGAGCGTTGGGGAGAAGACGGAGATTGCGGAGGGAGCGCGGCAGGCGGCGCGGTTCACGCTCGAAAAGATGGCAAAGGGCGGGATCTACGACCATCTGGCGGGCGGGTTTCATCGCTACTCGGTCGATGAGCAGTGGGTGGTGCCGCACTTCGAGAAGATGGCGTATGACAATAGCGAGCTGTTGAAGAACTACGTGCACGGCTACCTGACGTTTGTCGATCCGGCGTTCGCGGCGACGGTGAGGGAGATTATCGGCTGGATGGATGCGTGGCTGAGCGATCGCGAGCTGGGCGGGTTCTATGCCTCGCAGGATGCGGATTTCTCGCTCGACGACGACGGCGATTACTTTACGTGGACGCGCGATGAGGCGGCGGCTGTGCTGACCCGGGACGAGATGCAGTTTGCGGGGGTGTACTTCGATATCGGCGAGGTGGGCGACATGCACCACAACCCGGCGAAGAACGTGCTGCACGTTACGGGAACGCTGGAGGCGGCGGCGCGTGCGGCCGGCGCGACAAAGATCGACCCGGCGGCCGCGGCGAAGATGCTTGAGACGGTGAAGAACAGGCTGTATGCGGCGCGCCTGGAGCGGCGGACGCCGTATGTCGATAAGACGATGTACACGGCATGGAATGCGATGTGCATCTCGGCGTACCTGGAGGCGGGGCGGGTGCTGGAGATGCCGGAGGTGGTGCAGTTTGGGTTGAAGTCGCTGGGCCGGGTTCTGGAGGCAGCGTGGGCGAGTGATGGCCGGGTGAGTCATGTGGTGGCGTACGGCGAGCGGGGCGGGGCGGAGGAGCCGGTTGCGGGGGTTCTGGACGACTATGCGTTTCTGGGGCATGCGGCGCTTGATGCGTGGGAGACGACGGGCTCAGGGAAGTTTTACAGGGTGGCGGAGGGGATTGCGGCCCAGGTGCTGGCGCGCTTCAAGGATACGGCGGCCGGCGGGTTCTTCGACACCGAGACGCCAGCAGAAGGGGAGCGGCGACTGGGCGCTTTGAACGCGCGGCGCAAGCCATTGCAGGACTCGCCGACGCCTGCGGGCAATCCGGTGGCGGCGTCGCTGCTGCTGCGGCTGGAGACGCTGAACGGGCGCGCGGACTACCTGATTGCGGCGCAGGAGACGATGGAGGCGTTTGCCGGTATTGTCGAGCACTTCGGGCTCTATGCGGCGACGTACGGCCTGGCGCTACAGCGTATCGCGCAGCGGCCGATCCAGGTGTGCGTTCTGGGGGACGATGCTGAGGCGCGGCGTATGGAAGCGGTAGCGATGGCTCGGTTTGCGGTAAATAAATGCGTGATCCGGCTGCGCTATGACCAGTTGGCGGAGCTGCCGCCGGCGCTGGCGGAGACGCTGCCGAATCTGCCAGGGATCGAGAGCGGAAGGGCTATGGCCGTTGTGTGCAGCGGCAATACGTGCCAGCCGCCGGTGGGAACGGTGGAGGATCTTATGGCGATTTTGAATGGGGCACTGTAGGGATGCGGTGATGCTGTACAGGTGAGGGGGTCCGGATGAGGCGGATGCGATGGGTACTGGCAGTGGCGATGGTTGGCGCGGTGGGGAGCGCGCCGATGGAGGCAGGACAGGCCGGGACATGGGCGGTGCCGGGTGCGTCGCAGGATCGACCGTTCGATCCGAACCATCGCCAGGAGCCGCCGGATCCGGCGCGGGTGCGGCTGCAGGAGGAGCAGGCGAAGAAGATCAATGAAGAGCGGCAGAAGAGGCTGGAGGGGGACACAGCCAAGCTCTACGAGCTGGCAGGGGAGCTGAAGGAGCAGGTGGCGAAGTCGGACAAGAACACGTTATCCGTCGATGTTGTAAAGAAGGCAGAGGAGATTGAACGGCTGGCGAAGAGCGTGAAGGACAAGATGCGCGGGTAGAGCCGGAGCCCTACCCACCCTTTGGAAAAAAGTGCCCAGAGGTTAGCGGCTGTGGCGATGGTGATGGTGATGACGGCGGTGATGGCGCTCCTGCGCCCCGGCGGGCGTGACGGAACCGGCGAGAACGAGGAAGGCGACGGCAGCAAGAACAAAGTGGCTTAGCTTCATGGCGATTTCAATGACCCCTGTCAGCCGGCGGAGCTTAGTAAGGCTGGGGCGATCCGCAACGGCGTTGGTTGCAGCTTACGTGGAAGATCGGCCGGTGACAGGAAAACTTTTCAACAACCGGCAGGGGGAACCTCGCTGGGTTCGATGGATGGGCTTTCCTGCACTTCGATAAGAACGTGTTCGCCTTCGATGCGAAGCGGAAAGACCGCGACTTTGGCGCGCTCGGGTGGGTCTGCGATGCCGGTCTGAAGGTTGAAGGCCCAGGCGTGCCACGGGCAGAGAACGGCGTTACCCTCGATCCAACCCTGACCGAGCGGCCCCTGGCGGTGCGGGCACACGTTATCAAGCGCGGAGAGCGTGTCGTTGTGGCGGGCGAGGCAGACGGCGATGCCTTCGACCTCGGTTTCGATGACGTTGCCCTCGGCGGGGGTGTCGCTGAGATGGCAGAGCTGGACCCAGTGCGGCATGAAAACGATCTCCCTCGGCCGCGAGCGGCAGGGTACGCGGTGTAGGGCGCGGACCGCCGGGCTCGCTTACTCTAGTGATGATAGCGAGAGACGCGCCGGCAGGTTTGGTTCGGGTCTTTGCGCAGGAGAGATACGACTGATGGCAAAGCCTGTAACGCCGCAGCAGCGCGGCCGACATGAGCGAGTGGCGGCGCCTTTCGATGAGGATCTGCCGATCGTTGTGGAGCCGCAATGGCTGCTGCGGGCGGCGCTGGTGGTGCTGGCAGCCGCGTTTCTGTGCGGGTATGCGACGCTGTGCGGGCTGTTCTACCAGGGCCAATGGCAGCTGGTGCTGCATCCTGTGCGGACAGCGGCGCGGCCGGCCACGATCGGCGGCGCACCGTCTGAGCTGGTGCGGTTCGGGCCTGACGGATCCGGGATACCGCAGCGGACGGCGTGGTGGATGGCGGCGGGGACGGATGACCGTTATCGGCATCTGGTGCTGCTGTACATGCCTGCGGGCGATGGGTCGCTGAACGATGCGATGCCTCTGCTCACGACCTTGCGGCAGCTGGGGGTTGCGGTGTTTGCCATGGAGTATCGGGGGTTTGGCGAGAGCGGCGGCGGCCATCCGAGTGAAGCGACGATGCGCGAGGATGCGGAGGCGGCGTGGGTCTATCTGACGCTGGAGCGGTCGGTGAGCGCGCGGGATGTGATTCCGTTTGGGACGGGCGTGGGGGCGGCGCTGGCGCTCGGGCTAGCTGGACGTCATGCGGAGACTGCTGCCGTGGTTCTGGATGCGCCGCGGTTCGATGTTGTGGCACGGGTGAAGGCCGATCCACGGGTTCGCTTTCTGCCGGTCGAGATGCTGCTGCACGATCGCTTCGCTCTCGAACCTGCGTTGACTGAGAGCAGGCTGCCGAAGCTGATTGTGTCGCAGGGGCGGGTTGAGAGCCGGGAGATCGCGCAGGCCGGCGAGCCCAAGATGACGGTCGAGATGCCCAGCTTCGACAGTGCGGAGTATGACCAGGCGCTGCGGCGATTTCTGGATGCGTACGCGCCGCCGACGCCACCGGTGCAGCTGATGCCGAAGGGGGCACCCCCGTCTGCAAAGTGACGAGCGAGGCCGGCAACGGGCGATAGGCTGACGGTGGAGGATACTCGATGTCTGGGTGGCTAAGCAGTTTAGAGCCGTGGGGAGCGACGCTGCTGCGGCTGGTGCTGGGAGTCGCGCTGGTTTACTACGGTCATGGCAAGGTGATTCCGGCGCACGGATTTGCGACGCATCCGCTTAGCGCGATCGAGACATACAACCGCTACATCGCGAGCCTGGGAATACCGGGATGGCTTGGATATGTCTCCGCGCTGACGGAGTTCGTGGGCGGAGGCCTGCTGGTGTTAGGGCTGCTGACCCGCTTTGCTGCGTTTATGGCCGCGGGAAACATGCTGGTCGTGCTGTGCGCGGTGACGCTGCATCGAGGGTATGCGGCATCACAGTATGCGCTGGCGTTGCTGGCGATCGCCGTGATGCTGGTGTTTAGTGGCGGGGGAGCGGCGGCGCTCGATCGGCGGTTTGGGCTGCGGTAGGGCCAAAGACATCCTGATTGAATCCCGACACTATGACCAAACTGACCTCTGCGGCTAAAGCCGCACAGCATACAACGCACATCTGGCATGGCTGAAGCCATGCCCTTAACGAGTGCATTTTA
>CAXTJC010000324.1:0-4351 GCA_964244225.1 uncultured Acidobacteriaceae bacterium | reverse complement strand
AAGGCATTGAGTTGGGTCACTGCCTTGGCCTGAACGTTATGGGGCGGCCGGACTAGCCGCAAACCGGGCTCTACGGGAGCTGTTTCAAGGCCTGTTCTAGCAGCAGTAAATACAAGTGCGTTCGTGAGGACTCAGCAACGGTTCTCACCAGGACTATGGCGGCCTTCAGCCGGCATTAACGGTTTGACGAGTGTTTCGATGGTTTTCGCCATCTGCTCGGCCGGCCGGCGATCTTTCGTTTGAGCCCAGCGGCTTGCGGCGCCGAAGATTGCCCAAGCAAGTGTGGTCGAAAACGTGTCCAGGTCAATTTCCGGCGGCAGCGTATAGCTCCCCGCGTCGTCGCGGAAGAGAGTTTCCAGAACCGGGATCACGAACCGGTCTTGCGGCATTCTGCTCAGGCTGCTGGGACAGCCGAGCGCCTTTGCGAGATAGTCGCACACACCCAGCGCGATGGCATACAGGGCTCCCTCGCCTGCGGCGGAAGTGATTCCCCGTTTCCTGAGTATTTCCCCAAAGCGGTCCGCGGACATAGCCTGCAGCAGTGCGGCTTTATCGGGATAGTGGAGATAGAAGGTCGCCCTGGTAAGGCCTGCTTCGTCCACAATCTCCTGAATGGATAGCTCGTTGAAGTCTCTCTTCTTCAGGAGTTTGCCTAAAGCATCGATCAACATGCGTCGGCTACGCAGCACGCGCCGGTCGGTAGAATCGGTGATTTCGGGCGGCACTGTCGCGATGGGCATGTCCAAGCATAGCTTTCTGAACCGTTGCGCGAAGTCATACATCTGTCTCTTATTAGTAGCAGACAGATGTCCATCAATGGACGCCTGTCCTCAAAAGAGGAGAGACCTATGCCCATCCTGCTTCATGTTGATTCAAGCCCGCTCTATGGAGTATCCATCTCCCGAGAGCTGACTGCGGCGTTCGTTACCGAGTGGAAAGCCGCTCACCCGGACGCGACCGTGATCGATCGCGACCTTAACGCCACATCCATCCCACCTGTGACGGGTGCGTGGGTCTCGGCCGCCTTTACGCCCGAGCCCTCGCGTAGTGAAGAGCAGAAGCAGCAACTCGCCCTTTCGGACACCCTGATCGCGGAGCTACAGCAGGCCGACGAGTGGGTTATCGGCGTCCCCATGCATAACTTCAGCATCTCCTCGCCGCTCAAGCTCTGGATCGATCAGGTGGCGCGCTCGGGCAAGACCTTCGCCTATGTCGAGGGCAAGCCGCAGGGGCTGCTTACCGGCAAGAAGGTCACGTTCGTCGTGGCCAGCGGCGGCATGTATGACGCCGGCACGCAGATGGCTTCGTTCAACCATGTGGAGCCATATCTCAAGGATGTGTTCGGCTTCCTCGGCGTCAAGGAACTGAAGTTCCTGACGGCAGGCGGAACCATGGCGCTTCGTCAAGGCAAAGACCGTACTGAATTCCTTGCCCCGCACCTTCAGGCAGTTCAGACGCACGCAAAACAGATGCAGTAGTGCGTACCGGCTTCGAGAGCATTTTTCCTGATGCTAGGGCGCTGGTTGAGTGCAGTGAAGGCCATTTTCCTTGAGAGAAAATGGCACGAACTGGCGTGGCCTCCTTTACACCTTCAGGAAAAATGCCATAGGGCCTTGTTCTTGAAGCCGGTAGCTTTTCTTCAGCAGAGCGGAAGCCACCGCTCCTTCTCCGAGGAGACGAAATGGCAGATCAGGATGTGATTACCTTTGGAGCGGTTGATCTGGAGGTAAGAGACCCGGAACGGACTGCTCGTTTCTGGGAGGATCTCTTCGGATTCCAACGGCGTGCGAGTGACGGCAGCAGCATCGCGGTCGGCACTGCCGAGGAAACTCTCCTTGTCCTGCATGGCGGCGCACGCGTTCCTTTCCAGAAGGGACATAGCGGCCTCTATCACGTTGCGATACATCCGCCGGACGCCCGGGATTTTGCGCGAATCTTCAAGCGCCTGATCGATTACAAGCACCCGATGTCTCCGACGGATCACACCTTCTCAAAGGCGATCTATCTGGACGATCCTGACGGTATCAACATCGAGATAACGCTCGAAACTCCAGAGCGGTTTCGGGAATGCGTGCCCGGCCACGGGAACCGGCTCACCTTTGTCGGTGCAGATGGAGTGGGACGTCCCGGAGCGTATGCCTTGGATCTCGACGAAGTCCTTCAGGCGTATGAGCCCGGTTCGGAATGTGAGCCTGCGGCAAAGGGAACCAAGGTCGGACACATTCACTTATACGTGGGAGATCTCGAACGAGCCAGGGACTTCTACACCGGCCTTGGCATGGAACTTGCGCGGTGGTGGCCTCCCATGCAGGTCGCAGACCTTGGCGCTGGCGGCCCGTTTCAGCACCGTATTGCCATCAACACCTGGCAGGGTTTTGGGGCTCCTCCGTCACCCGCGGGCACGGCCCGCATGCGTCACTTCGAGATGCGTTTTGTGACAGCCGAATACCTTCAGGCTGCCGTGGCCGCAAACCCTGGTGCCGTTGATGTAGGCGATGCCTACGAGTTGACGGACCCTTCGGGCATCCGGTTACGTCTTGCGAAACGGCCAACCCAGGAGGTAGATGTAGCTCTGAGACAAACCGTTTAAAACGAATCCTATAGCAGTGACACTGCGTGTTGGATGAGTGCCGGGAGGGGGCGGGGTCGGACGATTGTTCCCGGGTGGGTCGGGCGTTCCCCGGTAGAGAAGCAGGTTCCTCGACTGCGCTCGGAATGACAACAAAAGTAGCTAAGGTCCTCGGCATCTCGATGCGAGAAGATGTTGGTGGAACGCCGGTGGCTGTGTGCTAGTGTGCTACATAGTCATATGAACGGACCTCGTCTTTCTCACAGCGCGGCGCTGATCCTCAAGACGTTGAGTCTGGGGTACTGCTTTGGCCTAGATGTGATGGAGGCGACGGGGCTGCCGAGCGGCACCGTGTATCCGGCGCTGCGGCGGCTGGAGCGGGATGGGCTGGTGGTCTCGAAGTGGGAGCCGGAGGACGAGGCGGCGGCGAAGCGGCGGCCGGCGCGGCGGTACTACGAGGTGACCGCGGCGGGCAGGGAGTCGGCGATGGCGGCTACGGAGAGATATCCGCTGCTGGCGAGGCTGGTTCTGGAGAAGCGATCGTGAGCCTGCTTCGTGGCGCATGGCCCGTGCGGTTTGAGGCGAGGCTGCTGCCGGCGGTGGCGCGGGTTGTGCCCGGGGGCGAGCGGGAGGAGTGGTCGCGGGCGTGGCAGGCCGAGTTGTGGCACGTGCATCATCGCGGGTTGACGGGAGCGCGGGGCGGGCCGGCCAGACTGGCTGATTTCTATGTGGGGCTGATTCTGGATGCGCTGTGGCTGCGCGGAGAGGCGTGGCGACGCAGGCTGCACGGGACGACGATGCTTTGCCTGGGATCGCTGGTGGGGCTGAACCTGGCGGCGGCCGTGCCTGCGCTGCTGCTGCGGTTCTGGATGCGTGCGGAGTGGAGCGACCATACGGGCCAGATCGAGCGGTCGCTGCTGGCCTCGCCGCTGATTCTGTTTGTGGCGTTCGCGGTGGCGCCGCGGCGGCATAGCGAAGATGGAGCGACGAAGCGGGGTAGGCGATGGCTGCGGCGGCAGGTTTTCTTCCTGGTGAAGGCGTCGCTGGTGCTGTCGCTGATGGGCGTGCTGAGCGGCGATCTGCTGGAGCCGCTGGCTGGGTCGGCGCCGAACGTTGCGGACTTCCTGCAGATCTTCTGCTTCGTGCTGTTTGCGTTGCTGGGTCTGCGGTGGGCGATCCTGGACCAGGATGGGCGCTGCAAGCAGTGTCTGCAGGCGCTGGCGCTGCCGGCGCGGGTGGGGCGGCCCTCGCATAATCTGCTGGAGTGGAACGGGGTGGAGATGGCGTGCATGCGGGGGCATGGGCGGCTCAGTGTTCCGGAGCTGGAGACGAGCTGGTATGAGTCTGGGCGGTGGGTGGATGTGGAGGTGTGTTGAGGGGCAGGGATCGAACTCACCCCTGCTCCCGGCTACTACGGCTGGAGCACCGTCAGTTTGAACGGCCCGGCGTTGGCGGCTGCGTGCGCGACGGCGGCGTTGACCACTGTAAGCGGAAACGCCGTCACTGCCCAGCGGCCGAGGTCCAGCAGCCCACCTTGCACCAGGCCCATCAGGCCCGGTATGGCGGCAGTGTGGTACATCCA
Organism: uncultured Acidobacteriaceae bacterium; assembly: GCA_964244225.1. Lineage (GTDB taxonomy): Bacteria > Acidobacteriota > Terriglobia > Terriglobales > Acidobacteriaceae > Edaphobacter. The sequence continues at coordinate 200 of CAXTJC010000324.1, read as the reverse complement.
CTGACCGCGCACCGTGATCAGGTTGCGCATGATCCACGGATAGGGAAGCGCGAGGTCCTCGCCGCCCAGCATGCCGACGCCTCCCATCAGCACGGCCCTACCGCCCTGTCGCAGTGTCATGATGGCGGCGCGCGCCACGCCGGCGCCGACCGAGGGAGGCAGGAAGTCCTGCACGGCGTCAATCGGGCCCGGCGCCGCCC
>CAXTJC010000323.1:1666-4373 GCA_964244225.1 uncultured Acidobacteriaceae bacterium | reverse complement strand
TACGCCGCCAAGTGGATCACAATGGATAAGGAAGGCGACCACTACAAGCTCGCCTATGACTCCGCCAACACCTGGAGCCAGAAGTACAACCTCGTCTGGGATCAGATCCTCGGCTACAACCTCTTTCCCAAGTCCCTCCGTGACTCCGAGATCGCCTTCTACAAAACCAAAATCAACAAATACGGCCTTCCGCTCGATAGCCGCAAGGACTATACCAAGCTCGACTGGTCCATCTGGACCGCCACCCTGGCCTCGAATCCCGCCGACTTCAACGCCATCATGGACCCCATCGCTCTCTACATCAACGAAACCCCCAGCCGCGTCCCGCTCTCCGACTGGTACGACACCGTGACCGCCAAGCAGGAACCCTTCCAGGCCCGCTCCGTCGTCGGCGGCGTCTTCATCAAAGCCCTCGCCGACAAACCACTCACCGATAAATGGCGCGCCCAGGCCGCAACGAAGAAGTAGAGCAGGGAAGAACTAGGCAGGGAAGAAGTAGAACAGGAAAGCTTCTTCCCTCCTTTCTTAGTTGTCATTCCGAGCCACAGCGAGGAACCTGCTTCTCTACCGGGAACGCTAGGATCCCCTTCGCAGACAGTCCGACCACCAAGCGCAAACCAGTACAAAAAGCACCTAACCACCACCATATAAGCCCTATTTCACGCAAAACCGCACGTAAAGTACCCTAAAAACATGCCTCGCCTTTCCACCTTCCGCGACTTCGACTGGGTGCTCTTGGGATTCGTCCTGCTCCTGTCGATAATCAGCGTCTTCGAGATCAAGTCCGCCACCGCCCACACCAAATTCCACGGCTTCGACGCCAAGCAGATCGAGTTCCTGCTCGTCGGCATCTGCCTTATGTTCCTGATTTCACTGGTCGATTACCACCGCCTGCTCGACATCGCCACACCCGCCTACATCATCTCGATCGCCTCGCTTATCGCCGTAAAACTCGTCGGTACCAAGGTCCTCGGCGGCCAGCGCTGGATCAATCTCGGCGGTGGCATCCACTTCCAGCCCTCCGAGTGGGTCAAGCTCGTGCTCATCATCGCCGTCGCCCGCTACTTTTGGAACCTGGCCGGTAAATCACTCACCTGGAAAGACATAGCCAAGGCCTTCGCGCTGGTCGGCGTGCCCATGCTCTTCGTCCTCAAGCAGCCTGATCTTGGCACCGCGCTCACGTATGTGCCGATCCTGCTCTGCGGTCTCTTCCTTGGCGGTCTCCAACTCAAGCAGGCCGGCATTCTCCTGCTTGGTTTTGCCTTGGTCGTCGGCATCGGCTGGAGCACCGGCAAGATGCTCAAACCCTATCAAAAGGCGAGACTTACCAGCTTTCTCGATCCCGAGTCGGATCCTCGCGGATCCGGTTACCAGATCCGCCAATCGCTCATCGCCGTAGGCTCCGGCGGCATCTGGGGCAAGGGCGCCAACAAAGGAACCCAAACCCAGGGTGACTTTCTCCCCATTCCATATACCGACTTCATCTTCGCCGCCTTCTGCGAGGAGCACGGCTTCGTCGGCGCCATCGGCATCCTGGTTCTTTACTTCCTAATACTTATGCGCCTTATCCAAAATGCTCAGACCGCCTCGGACCTCCCTGGCAGCTTTCTGGTCATGGGCATCGTCGCGGTCATTGTCTTCCAGATAGCCGTTAATATCGGTATGGTGGTTGGATTGATGCCCGTCACCGGAATCCCTCTGCCGCTCATGAGTTATGGGGGCAGCTCCATCCTCTTTACCTTCCTCGCTCTCGGCATCGTCATGAACATTCGCATGCGTCGTTTCGTGAACTAACCTTTCTCGTCACAACAAGATAACTGTTGATGAACCAGGAGCGAAACGTCTTTGCGGACGCATCTCTGGTCCGATTCACACGATCGTGACATACTGAAGGCACTAGGGGTTGGCTGTAGATGCCACCCTTGGCAATCCGCTCCCTTTGGCGCCAGGCGCAGCGAGCGGCACTGAATTTAGCAAAAAGGCCGGCCAGCCAGAGATCCAATCGAACCCGTTGGCCGGGCAGGTTTTCAAGGCGAATGATCGTATCCGGATGGCAAACGGCCCCGCCTCGCACACGCGAGATTGTCTTGGCCACATCCGCTTGCTCGCCGGCGTCTCCCGCGTTCTCTCGTTCTTCTGCTCCGTCCGGTATCGCCGCGCACCTCGTCACAGAGGGTTCCAGCGCGGCTGCTTCACTGTCCTTCCAGATATCGGCCGCAGTCTCACGAGCCTCCGCAGACCGCTCCTGCCCGTTCGTTCCAGGTAGCGTCTAAGCCCCTTTCGGCTCAGTCGCTTCGATCGTCTCTCTGACTCGTCTGCCGTCCGCGACCCCACCGGGCCGGGCAGAAAGAGCAGAACCACATGTCGAAAGAGATCTACATCTCCTCCACGCCGCATGAGACGCGGCTTGCCATCGTCGAACACGACGAACTCACAGAGATCTACTACGAACGCGAGAACGAGTACACGCTCGCAGGATCCATCTACAACGGCAAGGTAACGCGCGTGCTGCCGGGCATGCAGTCTTCCTTCGTCGATGTCGGCCTCGAACGCGACGCCTTCCTCTACATCACTGATTTCATGGAAGAAGCCGGCGACTCCGCGGACTTTGACACCTCCGAGAACCGCGGCCGCTCGAACGGCCGCCGCAACGATCGCGGACGTGACAGTCAGGGAAACGAAGGCTCCACTGCAGCCGACGGTCAGG
>CAXTJC010000323.1:0-1566 GCA_964244225.1 uncultured Acidobacteriaceae bacterium | reverse complement strand
GACCGCAGCCGCCGTCGCGGACGCAGTGGCAACCGCGACCTTCCATCCCGTGACGCGCGCCCCGCGGCCGAGACGCCCGCCGGCGATTCGTTCACCACCGACGATCGCGGTTCGGCGCCGGCATCCCCAATCCAGAGAAGCACGCCCGAGACAGGCAACGAGGCGGATCTCGGCGAAGGCGCTCCGGGAGCCGATGGCAGCCGCCGCTGGCGTGTCCGTCGTGGCCGCCGTCGTGGCCGCAGCGGCAACCGCGAGGGTCAGCCTGCAACGCAGTCTGCAACGAACCTCCCCGAGACCGAACAGGCCGCGTTCGCCCCCGATCCCTCCTCCGGCTACGACCTTCCGGAGCCATTTGACGCCGAGTCCGATGACTCCGACTACGCAGGCAGATTTGATCTGGACGCCTCCACCGCCGCGATGCCGGCCCAGGAGGATCCGGGGCTTCGCCAGCCCGCGCGTCCGCGCAGCGACGAGACCCTTCACGAAGCCGGCGCAGAGCAGTCTCCTGCATCTTCGCCGAACCACCAGCAAGACCGTCAACAAGACCGCGGCAGCGGCCCGCGAGACGCCAACGACCGTGGCCGTCGCGATCGTGGAGGCCGCGGTGGACGGGATCGCCGCGACGATCGCCCACGAGCTCCGCGCGGCTTTGCTCCATCGCGAGCGCTGTACGGCGTGGACGATGCCGCCGACCAGCAGGGCACGGACGGACCGCCGGCCGAACCAATCATCCTTCCCGGCGAGAGCCTGTCCAAGTACCGGCAGGGCGGGGAAGCGGCGCAGAGCGCTTCCACCCCGTCGACTTCTGCTCCCGCTCCCGACTTCACCCTGCCAGGCGCGTGGGATGGCGGCAGCGTTCTTCCCGGCGAGACCCTCCGTCCGCGCACCTCTCCGTCAACTTCAAGCTCGGACTCGCGCCGCGACGGACGCCGTGAGGGCGGACGAGACGGAGGCCGTCGTGATAGCCGCTCGGAGAACCGCCGCGGCAGCTTTGAGCGGCAGCCCGAAGCCTCTTTCGCCGTTGCCCCCGTCGTTCCGTTCCGCCACGAGCCGGTGCCGGTCCAGCAGGATGCTGACGGTCTGGCCGTAGCCACCCCGCCTGAAGCCGACGCCATGCTGGCCGAGATCGCCCCCGGCGCTTCGCCGCACGAGCTCCAGGCAGCGCAGCATGGGCCCCCAGCCACCTTTCAGGAGTCGCCATCCCTCGCTTCGCCCGAGTCTCCTGCACCTGCGCCGGAGGCCGTGAACGTCGCGCCCGCCGAGCAGGAGTACGAGCCGACGGATGCCTCGGCTTCGCACCGCTTTGACCCTGTTCCCCCGCGCGAGTTCCGCCAGCCGGCCCCAGAGCTTGAGGCCGTGCCCGAGCCTCTAGCCGAGCTCTCGACGCTGACCCACAGCATCACGCCGCCGGCCGGAACGCCGCTCGTCCCGCTGCACTCCGAGAGTGAGCCTGCCGCATCCTCGCCAAAGAGCCACACGGGTATGCCCTCTGCTGTTGAGCAGGTCTCCGAGACGCCGCTGGCGCACGATCTAACCTCCATCACGTCCGAAGGCGAGATGCTCTCC
>CAXTJC010000322.1:0-4377 GCA_964244225.1 uncultured Acidobacteriaceae bacterium | reverse complement strand
TGCGTTCCCATCACAGAACCGGACTCCGCCAGCGTGCCCGCGACTGAGCCGCGCCTCCACAACTTACCGTGGGTTTGTCATTCTGACCCTGAGCTTGCCGAAGGGGAAGAATCCCCGCATTTAGCTTGGAGCTGTACAAGATCCCGCGCCGCCATCCACTCAACCCAGGGTTCCAATCAACCGTAAGTCATAACGTGGTCAATAGAACACAAAACACACACTGCCCCCTCATCCCACAGGTATGTGCCGTTCCACCCTATCCCCCACCGCACTCCGAAACGCCTCCAGATATCGCTGCGGCAAAGCCCGCTTCTTCATATCTCGCCCCACCACCACGTGCGTCGTCTCGCCCGTGCACAGCACCACCTCATCTGCGGCCCGCACGAGTGTGTAACTAAACTTGATCAATGACGAGCGCGCCCCGCTCACCCGCGTCCGGATCACCAGCTCCTCGTCATACCGCGCCGGCAGCTTGTAGCGCGCCGTCGCCTCCACCACCGCGATCAGGCAGCCTTCCTCCCGCTCGAGCGACCCATAGTCGAAACCCATCGACCGCATCAGCTCCACCCGGCCCACCTCAAACCAGATCAGGTAATTCGCGTGGTACACCACACCCATCTGATCCGTCTCGGCATATCGCACTCGAACCCGCGCTTCACCCGGTACCAAAGTCATCGCTCCAGTCTACGGCCTCGATGGCAGTCTTCCCCCGTACAGAGCTGTCATCTCGACCGCAGCGGACTGTTCTGTCGTCCGCGCGGTGGAGAGACCCGCATCTCCACCACTGCAGCAGACACCTCCAGGAACTCCCTCCACCCTCTAAAATTCATAGCATGCACCTCACCCCGCACGACGCCCTCCTCGTCATCGACATGCAGAACGACTTCCTCCTCGAAGGCGCTCCGCTTGAAGTGCGCGGCGGCCGCGGCCTCATCCCCGGCATCAACGCCCTCGCCTGCCGCTTTACGCACGTGCTCTGCACCCAGGACTGGCACCCCGCCGGCCACATCTCCTTCGCCGGCACCCACGGCAAGCAGCCATATACCGACACCATTGAAGCCCCCTACGGCACCCAGGCTCTCTGGCCCGACCACTGCCTCCAGGGAACCCCCGGCGCCGATCTCCACGCCGGCCTCGATCTTCCCCGGACTGAACTGATCTTGCGGAAGGGTTTCAGAAAAGAAATAGACAGCTACTCCGCCTTCTTCGAGAACGACCGCGTCACCCCCACCGGCCTCGCCGGCTACCTCCGCGAGCGCGCCTTCACCCGCCTCTTCTTCACCGGCGTCGCCTACGACTTCTGCGTCGGCCACTCCGCCACCGCCGCCGCTCGCCTCGGCTTCGAGAGCTTTGTCGTTGAAGACCTGACCGCAGCCGTCAACCTTCCCGGCACCGTCACAACAACGAACGATGACTTCACCAAACAAGACGTTCACCGCATCCATGGAAGCGATTTAACGGACGGATGAGCCCCCAACCCGCCGTCATCTCGACCGGAGCGTAGCGGAGTGGAGAGACCCCTGTATTGCGCGGAGCGTCTCACATCCCCAAGTCACCCATGCCCACGGACTTTCCCGTGAAGGTGTCGAGTCAGACACGATAGCTCGTGTCATTTTCTCTCAAGGAAAATGGCCTCCACCGCAAGCGAGCAACGCCGCAGCATCAGGAGAAATGCCCACGGGCAGTATGCTTACACTGCCACCCATGTACAAGCGCCTTCTCGCCCTGCTGGTCTTCATCCCGATGTTCCTCCTCGCGTGGTACACCCGCAGCCATCGCCAGCCGCCCGCTGAGCCCTACACGGCCGCCTACCGCGACGAGCGCAACGGCAATACCGGCCGCAGCGACGATCGCCGCCATAGCAACACCCAGCGAGCCTCAGACCAGCCCGGCGTCTTCGACTTCTATCTGCTCAACCTCTCCTGGTCGCCCGAGTTCTGCGCCACGCACCCCGGCAAGCCCGAGTGCGCCGCCCACCTCGGCTTCGTCCTCCACGGTCTCTGGCCGCAGAACAACGACGGCACCTACCCCGAACACTGCTCCGACGCGCCAGGGCCCTCCGACCCCTTCGCCTTCCGCGACCTCTTCCCCGACGCCGGCCTGCTTCGCCACGAGTGGTCCACCCACGGCACCTGCTCAGGCCTCGCAGCGAACGCCTACTTCGCCCAGGCCCGTGCCGCCCTGCACGCCGTCCAGATCCCGAGCAGCCTCTCGGCCCTCCACCAGCAAACGTCCTCCACCCCGGACGAGATCCTCATGCAATTTACTCAGGCAAATCCGGCGATCCCGCGCGAGAGCCTAGCCCTCAGCTGCGGCAACAACTATCTCACCGCCGTTGAAGTTTGCCTGGACAAAGACCTGCACGCCACCGCCTGCGGCAACGTCCGCTCCTGCCGCGCCAACAGCGTCCGCATCGTCCCACCAAACGCCTCTAAGAATTGAGCTTTCCTTGGCGCCAGTATATTTTCCTGGCCGGTATAGAACTGTCATCTCGACCGAAGCGGACAGCCGTACCGTTCGCGCAGTGGAGAGACCTGCAGGTCGGCGAGCAACGCGCTTCCAGAAAACACTCCTCTTACCCCTTCGCCGCACCCTTCAGCCCCAGCTCCGCCATCGCCATCTGCAGGTCCTTCCACGCCTCGCCCTTCTGCCGCGGATCGCGCAGCAGAAACGCCGGATGGTAGGTCACCAGCAGCTTCGCTCCGCGGCAGCTATGCCAGCGTCCACGCAGCGAGCTCAGCGACTGCTTCACACCAAGCAGATACGTCGCCGCCGTCCCTCCCAGCGCCACCACAACCTTCGGCTGCACCACGTCCATCTGCTCCAGCAGGAACTGCGAACACGTATTCGCCTCAACCGGCTCCGGCGCGCGGTTCTGCGGCGGACGGCACTTCACGATGTTGGCGATATACACCTGATCGCGCGCCAGCCCCATCGCACCGATCATGTTGTTCAGCAGCTGCCCCGCCTTACCCACAAACGGTAGCCCGCTCGCATCCTCATCGGCACCCGGCCCCTCGCCAACAAACATAATCCGTGCATTCGGATCGCCGTCGCCAAACACGATCGAGTGCCGCCCCGCGTACGCCAGCGGACATCGCGTACAGTCACCAATGCGCTCACGAAGAGCATCGAGCGCCGCAACCTTGTCCTTCGCAGCAACACGCGCCTCAGGCAGAGGTGCCAGATCATCAAACGAAATTGGCTTTGGAATTGAACTCTCCGTACTCGGCTCAGCCGCCATGGCCTGCGGGGGCTGCACTCTGGTCTCTGCCTCACTCAATAGAGGCGCTCGAAGCGTGGCAAACTCTCGCTCAGCAACCCTCGCGGGCCCGGCAGCACTACTCCCGGCAGGAGTGGCGGATGCCGCATCGACGCGCGCTACAATCCCGCCAGCGCCCGGGCTCTTACCCAGCAGTTCGGCTACCGTCAGCGTCCCTGCCACGCCGCGACGGTACATGTCATACACGCCAAGATCGCGCAGATACTCGATGAATCCTCGGATCTGCTCTGCCTCGAGCGCCATCCCTCAATCCAGCTCTACGAGAGCGGCTCGGCATGCTCGCCAGCAACCTTCGCCGGCATCTCCAGGATGGTGGCTCCGGCAGGCTTCTTCACGCCGAACCGATAGCTGACCTGCCCCTGCTCGATCTCGTCCTGCGCCACGCGGCAGGCTTTCATAGACTTGGTCACAATCATCGCCGGTGCACCATTCTGCAGCTGCCGTGCCCGCCGCGCCGCGCCTTTAACCAGGCTGTATTTATTGTGGAGCACTCCGTCTGCTGTCGTCATCCGTTCACCCCGTGTCATGACTCTATCGCACCCCTGCATCCGGCACCAGAGAAACCGCCGAAGCGTCTCGATACGTCGTCACTGAAACCGATTCAGCACCGGCCGCAGCCGCCCCGCGTCAGCGCCTGACAGGCAGGAATCTGCCGTCACTCGCAGCTCGCCATTCTCCCCGCGCGCCGCCAGCACGATCGACCGCAGCTCCGCCACAGCCTGGTCCAGAATGTCATTCACTAGCGCGTACTTGTAGTCCCAGATGCGCAGCATCTCCTGCCGCGCCTGCGCCAGCCGCCGAGCGATCACAGCCTCTTCCGTCACATGCTCCGCCTGGCTCCTATTGCGCAATCGCATCTCCAGCACCTCCGGGCTCGGCGGCACGATGAAGATCGAAACCGCCGCCGGCAGCGCCTGCATCACCTGCAGCGCGCCCTGCACGTCGATGTCCAGCAGCAGGTCGCGGCCGTGTTGCGCCGCCAGCGAAAGCGCGGACAGCGCCGTCCCGTAGTAGTTGCCGAATACTTCGGCCCACTCCAGGAACTCGCCCGCGGCAATCATGCGCTCGAACTCCGCGCGCGTGGTGAAGTGGTA
>CAXTJC010000321.1:0-4377 GCA_964244225.1 uncultured Acidobacteriaceae bacterium | reverse complement strand
TGGTATGGCCGCCGCGCATCTCCTCATTGAAGGTCGGCTTGATGAACGTCAGCGCCTCCTGCATCTCGTTCTCATAGAGCGCACGATGTCCCATCAGCGCCTCGGTCGGCGTCGCGAACTCAACGTCCGCCGCCAGATGGATCAGCCCGTCGCCCGCCAGCGCCTTCGCCGTCTCCACCAGCGCCTCGGTCGACGTATTCAGGTACTGCGCATCCCGCGGATCGATCAGCCATACCGGCGCGCCGCCGCCCAGAACCCCCGACATCCAGAACACCTTCGCCGCCAGATACTCACTGCGCTGCGTCTCCGTCGTGTCGTTGAAGATAAATCGCTGCTGCTTCGCGCTGTAGTAGCGCGTCGTCACTGGCACCGGCTGGCGATTGCCGCTCTTCACCAGCTCCAGCTGTCCCTGGTCCATCGTCTTTCGCACCGCGTTGTAAATAAAACCCTCGGCATACGGCTGCTCCATCGCCGCGACCACATCCTTGAAGGTCTGCGTCATAGCCGCTGAAAGCTTGGCGTGCAACACGCTCTCTTCGCCGTTCTCAAGCTTGATCTCGCCATGCACGATGAAGGTATCCGCGCCGCTGGTCGAGCCATGAAACGGCCACGCAAACCTGCCGAAGCTCAGCGGCAGACCGCCCAGCGTCAGATAGCAGTCCGGCCGCGGATTCTTGAGCCGCTTCGCCACCTCGCTCAGATAGATTGCCACCTGGCCGGAGAGGCCCGGCTTGCCCTCCGGATCGAACTCCGCGCTCAGCTCTAGCAGCTGGCCAAAGCCGTTGCCGCTGGCCAGCGAGAGCATATACCGCGACGTGGGACGGCCCGAGAAATCCACGCCCGCGTCCGTCTGTGTGGCCGTAAGCCCGGCTGCCTTCGCAGCTGCCTCGATCTGTGCCGCCTGTGTCGCCATAGAGCTTGTCATCGTGTCGAAGTCTTTCTTTGTGCAGAGTGTCTCGCGGCTCGCCTTGTTTTTGCGAAACGATTACGCCAACTGAGGAAAGCGCCGTCTCCCGTGCAAATCCTCTGCACGCAGAACAGCGGCTCACGCGCGCATCATCGCGGCTGCCCTCATTCTAGTTGGCCCGCGCTGCCCCGTCACTCTTTCCGCCGATCCCCCGCCCATTCTCTATCCGATCGCGCCTGCGATAGCCTTGGCGAAGCATGCCTGACCAACCGATCGATACCGACTACCTCGCCTCGCTGCCCACCGAGAGCCGCAACCCGCGCTCCGCCCACATCGACGAGCTCCCCACCCACGACATGCTGCGCATCATCAACGGCGAGGACCAGACCGTAGCCGCCGCCGTCGCCACCCAGCTCCCCGCCATCGCCGCCGCTGTTGACCGCATCGCCGACCGCATCGCCCGCGGCGGCCGCCTCGTCTACATCGGCGCCGGCACCAGCGGCCGGCTCGGCGTGCTCGATGCCAGCGAGTGCCCGCCCACCTTCTCCGTCCCCGACACCCTCGTCCAGGGCCTCATCGCCGGCGGCGACCCCGCCCTCCGCCTCTCCAGCGAGCACTCCGAAGACCGCCCCGAAGAAGGCGCGCGCGACCTCTCCGCCCTAAGCCCCGCCTTCAACGCAAACGACACCCTTGTCGGCATCGCCGCCAGCGGCCGCACCCCCTACGTCCTCGGCGCCCTCGCCAAAGCCCGCGAGCTCGGCGGCCTCACCGTCGCGCTCACCTGCGTGCCCAACTCCCGCATGGCCGCCGCCGCCGACCTCGCCATCACCCCCGTCACCGGCCCCGAGATCCTCACCGGCTCCACCCGCCTGAAGGCCGGCACCGCCACCAAGCTCGTCCTCAACATGCTCTCCACCGGCATCATGATCCGTACCGGCGCCGTCTTCGGCAACCTCATGGTCAACGTCAAGCCCACCAACGCCAAGCTCGTCGACCGCGCCCATCGCATCATCGCCGCCGCCACCGGCTGCACCCCAGACCGCGCCACCCAGCTCCTTCGCGAGGCCGGCAGCGTCAAAACCGCCATCCTCATGGAGCTCACCGGCCTGCCCTTCGCCGCCGCCAACTCCCGCCTCAAACGCGTCAACGGCAACCTTCGCACCGCGCTCCAAAGCTAAGCTCTTCTCCGCCGGCCGGAGTTCTGCATCGCGCACGTCACCGCTACCATCGGATAGACGTGACCGCCGCCGGCAACACCCCACAAGACCTCTCATTGCAAGACCTCGCCCTGAACTGGATCAGAACCGGCCCAGACGATGCCCCCACCGTCCTCCTCCTGCACGCCGTCGGCTACGACCTCACCTTCTGGGATCGTCAGATCGAAGCCCTGCAGACCTCCTATAACGTCGTCGCGCTTGATCTGCCCGGGCATGGCAGCTCTCCCGGTAAAGCGGAGGACTGGAGCTTCGCCAACGCGGTAACGACTATCTCTCAGCTCATTGAGGCTCTCGGCAGCCGTCCGGTGCATCTCGTCGGCATCTCGTTCGGCGGCATGATCGCGCAGGCTATCGTGCTCGCAAGGCCCGACCTCATTCGTTCGCTCACCCTGATCGCCACGGCCCCCGTCTTCTCCGAGCCGGCCCGCGCCGCCATGCGAGACCGCGCCGCACTCATTCGCGCGAGCGGCATGGCAGCGGTTCTGTCCTCCAGCCTTGATCGCTGGTTTACTCCGGAGACCCGGCAACGTCGGCCCGATCTGATCGACCGCGTCTCAAAGACACTGCTCGCGGACGATCCGGCCGTGCAGGCTGCAATCTGGGACATCATCGCGCGCTTCGACGTGCAGGATCGCCTCAACGAGATCCACTGCCCGACACTCGTCCTGGTCGGCGAACTCGACCCCAGCACCCCGCCGGCCGCAGCCGCCCTGCTGGCCGAAGCTATCGCAGGCGCTACATTGCTTATCCTGCCCAATACCTCGCACATGGTGAACCTCGAGCAGCCGGTCCCTGTAAACGCCGCACTCAAAGAGTTCTTCAACGCCAACTGAAGCGAGGTATCGCCACGCGGCTCCGTCTCGCCCGCGCGCGCATGTGCTACAGTTGTGCCGTTTCCTGTGGAGCGTCGGGCCAGCCGTTCGAAACGCGGCGGAAGCTCTGTTCTCCTGGAAATCCCTCTCGCATCCGGGCCCTTGGTACCCAAATCTGGAATCGGAGCCTTCATCCTATGAGACACATGCTTTTGTACTCCGCGGCGGCGCTCGCCCTTGCGGCATCGACCTCGTACGCTAACGCCGACACCTTTCAGTTCATCTTCGCAGGCCCCGGTGTAAGCGGCACGGCCTCTCTCACGTATGGCACAGCCACAGACGCCAAGTATCCGCAGGCCCTCGAAATCACGGGCATCAGCGGCACCTTCTCTGACACCAACATCGGCATCGTCGACGCGCCGATCACCGGTCTTCAGTCCATCCATCGCTCCCCGCCCGAGCCGACCAACCTGCTCGCGCCAAACAACTTCAGCAGATTCCCGGTCGCCGTGGGCACGGCGCACGGCTCTCTAAACTACGACGACCTCTTCTATCCCGGCGGCTCCCCTCAGACCGCCACGGACTACCCCTTCCACGGCGGCTTCCTCGACATCTACGGCGTGCTCGCCGACATCGGCGGCGGCCGGGTCGTCAACCTCTGGAGCAACGGCGTCGAGCCAGGTAATAACTTCGTCGACTACGGCGTCGCGGTCGCCACCAGCGCTGCCTCACTGGACTACGTCGGCGGTGGCGTAGCCGTCACCCCGGAGCCCGGCACGCTTGGCCTGCTCGGCACGGGCCTGCTCGGACTTCTCTTTAAGCGGCGTTCTTGATTAAAGGCTGCGGTCGCCACTAAGTAGGCATTCCTGCCTTTGGCTTTACCCTAAGTAAGAAATCCGCGCTTTTCTTACTTAGGGTTAGAGCACTCTGATCAAGCGCTTTTGCTTTTCTTTCTTCCATTCCGAGCAACGCGAGGAACCTGCTTTTTGTTCGGACCGGCTACATCATTTACCCCAAAGATAAAAGTTTTTTGACCTGATCAGACCTTCGTTAGGGTTAGGAGGCATTCTGATTAAGTGCCCCCTAAATAAGGGCATGGCTTCAGCCATGCCGTAAGCGCTTTCTATGCAATGCGGCTTTAGCCGCTGAGGTCAGCTTGGTAACACTTCCAGGACTGAATCAGAGTGTCCTTAGAGAAGTGAGAATGGAAATTGCTTCCTCCTGACCCCCGATAGCCGCCAGGCACTAATAGCGATACTTCTATTGGTATAGAGCTGTCATCTCGACCAAAGCGAGACGGCCTCTTCGTCTCGCGAAGTGGAGAGACCTGCAGTTTGCTCATACCGGCTGCACACCTTCTTCCGCAACATGGCCGTCAGTTCTTTCTTGGACGCACCACGTGGCGACCGACAAAGGCGAAGATCAAGAGGATAGCTGCTGT
>CAXTJC010000320.1:0-4388 GCA_964244225.1 uncultured Acidobacteriaceae bacterium | reverse complement strand
GGCGGACAGGGCGGTCTGCAGGCACGGGCGAGCGCACAGGAGATGCAGGCGAGCCGTGAGCAGCACTTCAATCCGACGCAGAACCAGATGCAGCACCAGACGTCGGCGAGCCAAAACCGGGCGCAGTTTGCGAGCGTAAACCATGGCCAGCCGGCAATGGCGGCGCAGGCGCGCGTCGGTGACCGACAGAACGTTACGCCGGCACGCGGTGTAGCGAATGTGCGGAGCGCAAACCAGCAGCAGCGGATTGCGAACGGTGCGGCGAGCGGGCGGATGACAGCCGGCGAAACGGCGCGGGCGGATCAGCGACAGGCGAATATCGACCGTCAGGTGCAGGCGGACCGCAAGGCGAACGGCGGGGCGATGAATGGGCAGGAGCGCCGGCAGGTGAACCGTGAGCAGAACGGCGCGAGCCGGCAGATTGAGCGCGAGAACAACAACAATCGAGAGCGGCGATAGTTTTCTCTGTCGTCTTTAAGACGTGAGTGGCGGGCGGGAGCGATCCTGCCGGCCATTTCTGTTTTAAGGGCAAATTTGGGCGTTCAAAGACGAATGATCGCGCACAAGAGAAGACATTGCTCTGCGGAGTTTTTTTGTGTGTGGGATGTACGTCGCTTCGCTCCGTCATAAAAGCGAAGTGCGGGGATCCTTCGCTGCGCTCAGGATGACAAACCAAAAAGAGAGTGTCGAGTGGGACGGCAGCATACGATGTTGGCGGGGGTGATGGTTTGCTGACGGCGGAGGAGCGGGCGCGGGTGCTGGTGGTGCTGATACGGGCGCGGAATCCGAATAACATCGGTGCGGTGGCGCGGGCGATGCATGACTTCGGGTTTGCTGGGCTGGCGGTGGTGAGCGATTATCTGACACCGTTTGAGACGGCGCGGGCGGCGGTGGATGCGGAGGATGTGCTGGCCGGCGCGGTGACGTGTGCGAGTGTTGCCGAGGCAGTACGGGAGTGCTCGCTGGTGCTGGGGACGACGGCTGTGGGCGAGCGGGCGCTCGAGCATCCGCTGCTGGCGCTGAAGGATGCGGCGAGGCGGGTGCGGGACCATGTTGCGGGGAATGCGGCGCATCGGGTGGCGCTGCTGTTTGGGTCGGAGAAGACAGGGCTGAGCAATGAGGAGTTGAGCCACTGCCATGCGCTGGTGACGATTCCGATGGCACAGCACGCGGGAGTGCGGCATCCGTCGATGAACCTGGGGCAGGCGGCGGCGGTGTGCCTGTATGAGCTGGTGCGGGAGCGTGGATTGGACCGGGTGGTGACGCAGCCGGCACGCGCGACGGCAGACGATACAGACCGGCTGCGTGCGTTGTTTGTGGAGGTGCTGGAGGCGTCGGGGTATACGCGGCGGCATCCGGCGAACAGCGATGAGGCGCAGGTGCGGCGGCTGCTGCTGCGGGCTGTGCCGGAGGCGGCGGATGCGCCGGTGTGGATGGGGTTGCTGCGGCAGGTGCTGTGGGGTCTGCGGCGGCGGGAGTGAGTGTGGGCAGGGCGTGCCACGCTCAACAGCCTTTGGGGTGTGTTTCTGAGGTGTGCGGGTGGAAAGCGGAATACAGGGGTCTCTCCGCTACGGCCTGCGGCCTTCGGTCGAGATGACGACTTCAAGGGGAGGGTGAGCTTCAGGAGATGGCGGCTTCAGCTCTGGCGGCTTTAGGAAAAGACGGTTTCATCTCCTGATAGCTTCGGCTGCTTCGGCTCTGGCGAGTTGCCGCCGCAGGATAAAGAGGTCGTAAAATAAAGCTATGGCGGGCACTATCTCGAGGATGAAGCGCTTTCGTCGGGGTCGCCGGGATCGCGGCCGGTTCTAAAGCATTTCTCCTGATGCTGTGGCGTTGCCCGCCTGCTGTGAAGGCCATTTTCCTTGAGAGAAAATGGCACGAGCTCTTTTGTCCTGCTCTACACCCTCAGGAGAAATGCGAAGACGCCCGCGCCTGCTCTTCCTTTCTTTTGTTAGTCTCTGTTCGTTGCCGAAGCGCGCTGTTTTGCGCGATCCCGGCCTGCAGCCTCGCGCTCGAAGGAGTGCACCCCTGGAGATTTGATCGACATGCCTGTTTCCTCGAAGCATCCGGATACGTTTCACTCATTGGCCACGCTGCGCAGCGGCTCGCAGACGATCTCCTACTTCAGCCTGAAGCCGCTGGCGGCGGCGGGAATCGATCTGACGCGGCTGCCGTTCTCGCTGAAGATTCTGCTGGAGAACCTGCTGCGGCATGAGGATGGCCGGACGGTGACGGCCGACGACATTCGCTTTCTGGCGACGTGGGATGCGAAGGCTGAGCCCTCGCGCGAGATTGCGTACATGCCGGCGCGGGTGCTGATGCAGGACTTTACGGGCGTGCCGGCGATCGTGGACCTGGCGGCGATGCGGGATGCGATGCGGGCGCTCGGCGGCGACCCGGAGCGGATCAATCCGCTGCAGCCGGCGGAGCTGGTGATCGACCACTCGGTGCAGGTGGATGAGTTTGGCACAGCGCAGGCGTACGACCTGAATGCAGCGCTGGAGTTTAAACGTAACCGGGAGCGTTACGCATTTCTGAAGTGGGGACAGACGGCGTTCCGAAACTTTTCGGCGGTGCCGCCGGGCATGGGGATCTGCCATCAGGTGAACCTGGAGTATCTGGCGCGGGTGGTGTTTACGACGGAGCCGGACGCGGATGGCACGGTAACGGCGTACCCGGACACGCTGGTGGGGACCGACTCGCACACCACGATGGTGAACGGGCTGGGCGTGCTGGGGTGGGGCGTGGGCGGGATTGAGGCTGAGGCCGCGATGCTGGGGCAGCCGGTGAGCATGCTGCTGCCGCAGGTGGTGGGGTTTCGGCTGACGGGCAGGCTGCGCGAAGGAACGACGGCGACGGACCTGGTGCTGACAGTGACGGAGATGCTGCGGAAGTTCGGCGTGGTGGGCAAGTTTGTGGAGTTCTACGGGCCGGGCATCAGCGAGCTGCCGCTCGCCGATCGCGCGACGATCGCGAATATGGCGCCGGAGTATGGGGCGACGTGCGGCATCTTTCCGGTGGATAAGGAGACGCTGACGTATCTGCGGCTAACTGGACGGACAGAGCAGCACATCGCATTGACGGAGGCGTACTTCCGCGAGCAGGGAATGTTCCATACGGCGGAGGCGCCGGAGGCGACCTATACGGCGACGCTGGCGCTTGATCTGGCGACGGTGGAGCCGAGTGTGGCAGGGCCGAAGCGGCCGCAGGACCGGGTGCTGCTCTCAGAGACGCCGGCGAGCTTTCGGCGGCAGCTGCCGATGCTGCAGGGGCCGAACGCGAACCGGCAGGTGGCGCGGCAGATGGTGCAGTGGGAGGGCGAGGGTGGAACGGCGAGCGCGACGGGCGACGTGACGAGCAGCTCCGGCATGGCGGCGCCGGAGGTTCCGGTGTTTGTGCAGGTGATCGCGACGACGCACGACGACTCGCCCGCGGCGGTGAAGCAGCCGGCGCTGGCGGAGCCGATCACGAGCGTGCAGGCGCGGTTTGGGATCGATCCGGATCCGTATCTGCGGGATGGATCGATTGTGATTGCGGCGATTACGTCGTGCACGAATACGTCGAACCCGACGGTGATGATGGCGGCGGGTCTGCTGGCAAAGAAGGCGGTGGAGGCGGGGCTACGAACGCCGCCGTGGGTGAAGACGTCGCTCGCGCCGGGGAGCCGCGTGGTGACGGACTACTACACGCGCGCGGGGCTGCTGCCGTATCTCGATGCGCTTCGATTCCAGGTGGTGGGGTATGGCTGCACGACGTGCATCGGCAACTCCGGGCCGCTGCCGACGGATGTGTCGAAGTCGATTGAAGAGAACGATCTGGTTGCGGTGAGCGTGCTGAGCGGCAATCGTAATTTTGAAGGGCGCATATCGCCTGAGGTGCGGGCGAACTACCTGATGAGTCCGCCGCTGGTGGTGGCGTATGCGCTGGCGGGGCATATCGAGCATGACTTCGCGACGCAGCCGCTGGGTGCCGGACGGAACGGACAGCCGGTGTACCTGAAGGACATCTGGCCGACGCAGGCGGAGGTCGCGGAGATGGTGAATGCGTGCATCGACCCGCAGATGTTTCTGGATCAGTATGGCGGCGTGAGCGAAGGCGACAGCAACTGGCAGCAGCTGCAGTTTCCTTCGGGTAAGACGTACGGGTGGGAGGCGGATTCGACGTACATCCGCAAGGCGCCGTACTTCGATGAAATGCCGGCGATGCCGGAGGACGTGAAGGATATTCACGGGGCGCGGGTGCTGGCGGTGCTGGGCGACTCGGTGACGACGGATCATATTTCGCCGGCGGGATCGATCAAGCAGAATGGGCCGGCGGGCAAGTACCTGACCGAGCATGGGGTGAAGACGAGCGAGTTCAACAGCTACGGATCGCGGCGTGGCAACCAT
>CAXTJC010000319.1:0-4393 GCA_964244225.1 uncultured Acidobacteriaceae bacterium | reverse complement strand
ATCCCGTACACCATCACCGTATCGGCGTTGATGTTGGTGCGCGGCGACCAGGCATGATCGGTCTGGAAGATCAGGCGGTAGTCTATCGGCTGCGTTGGGTCATGCGGCGCTTGCGCGAACCCGGCAATGGTGGCTGCACTTAGGCCAAGCAGGGCGGCAGACCAGAGTATCGCTCCGGTAGTCATCCGGTTTATTCCTCGATGCGTCACGATAGCTATTTTCCTGAAGGTGTACAGAAGCCACTCCCGTCCGTGCCATTTTCTATCAAGGAAAATGGCCTCCACTGCAGTGAAACAACGGCTTAGCGTCAGGAAAATTGCTCTAACGCTCCGCTCTGTCTGGGTTAGACATGGACGGAGGAGCCGCATCCGGGGCGCTGCCCCACGACACATTTGGCTTGGCCCCCATGGTGAGCACAAGCCTGCCGCCATCGGCTATGTCGGCGTGGCTAAACCAGGGCTTGTTCCAGGGTTTGCCGTTGAGCGTCGCGGATTGGATATACATGTTTGTGTCGGAGTTATTCTTCGCTACGATCTTGAAGGTCTTTCCGCTGGCCAGATGCAGTGTCGACTGATCAAAGATAGGGCTGCCCAGAATGTAATCCGGGCTGGATGGGTCCACTGTATAGAAGCCCATCGCGCTCATCACATACCAGGATGATGTGGCGCCCTGGTCATCCATGCCGGGAAAGCCAAAGCCTGACGCATCGCTTCCATACATCTGCCGCAAAATCCTGCGCGTCAATGCCTGGGTCTTCCAGGGCTGGCCGACCCAATCGTAGTAGTAGGCGGCTTGCTGGTCCGGCTGGTTGCCTTGCACATACTGCCCGATGACCCCGGTGCAATCGCGGCAGATGCCCTTCGGATGGTAGGGCGTGGAGAAGAACTCATCCAGCTTGGCCGCGGCTTTCTCTCTGCCGCCGAGCAGGTTCACCAGGCCCTGCACGTCATGCGGCACCAGCCACAGCGTCGACCAGCCGGAGGCCTCCTTCATCATGAAGTTGTAGTAAGGCTCCTGTGGATCGAAGGGCGAGATCCACGCGCCATCTGCCGTCTTGCCGCGGATGAAGCCGATGGAGGGATCGAAGACATTGCGATAGTTGTGCGCCCGCTCGAGGAACATCCGCGCATCGTCTTCCTTGCCCAGCTTCTTCGCGTACTGCGCCATGGCATAGTCGTCCCAGCTGTACTCGAGCGTCGTTGCCGCACCCGCCGTGCCGCCCGCGTATGGCGGACTTGGATTGCCGGCGGGAATAACATCCGCGATCCAGCCGTTCTTCATGTACTCGCCGAGATAGTTCCTGGGGCCATGGACGTCCGTCGCATTCTTGCGGAGATACTCGTACGTCGCGTTCCAGTCAAAGTCGAGACCGCGCTCCCAGTCGCCCAGGTACATAAAGACAGCATTGTCGCCATGAAACGAGGTTCCCATGTAGCCTGACTCGCTGGCCATATCGAACTCGGAGCGCAGGATATCTTTCTTTGTCTCGGGCTCCAGAAGGGTGAGGAGAACAATCTGGTTGCGTCCTGTATCCCAGAACGGCACAGAACCATAGCGGTCGTGCGCCGCGGTCTTTTGCTTGCCGTCCAGGCCGGTAAACTCTTCGCCCTTGCGCGCGACCAGGCGCGGGCTGTCAAAGGAGTGAAGAAGGCAGGAGTAGAACAGCATCTTTTCCTTCTCGGTTCCACCTTTGACTTCAATTGTGTTCAACTTAGCGGCCCAGGCTGCCTGCGCCTGCTGGTGCACGCGGTCGAAGTCCCATCCGGGGTCTTCGGTGCGGAGCCGCTCTTCGGCCATGGCATAGCTGGAGCCGCGCGCAATCTTGACAAGAACCTGCTCGCCGGCCTTGTTTGAGAATTGCAGGTAAGCACCGGCGTACAGGCCGGAGATGGTCCGGGTATCAGGTTCCAGATGCTTATCCCCCACCAGTGAGCCGCGAGTCGGCCAATGGGACGGAGGCACGTCTTTGAAGGCGCCGAAGGTCTGAAACGGCTTCGAGAACTCGGCGATGAAGTAGGAGTCAGCGGCGCCCTGGCCATGCCGCCCCGTTCCATGCTGCATCTCGCCACGCACAATCGCGTCTCCGACGATCTCAATCGTCCCGCCGGCGCGGTCGGTGTCAAGCAGGATGTGGGCCCGATCAGTCTGCGGAAACGTAAACCGATAGAGGCCGGTCCATGTGGTCGATGTCATCTCGGCTTTGGTGTTGAAGTCGTCGAGAAAGACGCTGTAGTAGCCGGGCGACGCGAGCTCACGCTTCTTGTCGTAGACCGACGGGGTCCGCTGCGGAGGCAGGGCCCAGTCGCCGACCACCGGCATGATGGTAGGTCCTTCGCCACCGCCGTATCCGCCATAGGAAAACCCGAAGATGGTGCGGTTTGGGTAGTAGTAGGTTGCCGGCACGCCAGCTACATATTGCAGGGCAAGGTTCGCGTTGATTGGAGCCAGCTCCGTAGAGCTATGCGGCAGCTTGGCGCCCGGAGAGGTAAAGCCAGAGTAGACCTGCTCCCCCGGCGGCGGCGCATTGCCGATCAGCGTCTCGTCATCAAGCGGCGCCGTCCCGACCAGCGGGTTGGCATAGTCGATGGGGGCTTTGCCGGGATGAGCCGCACGCTGCGCCTGCATACTGAGTCCTGAGAAAAACCCTAGACAAAAAAGCGCGGTAAGAACCTCTCTGCCTCGTTCAATGAGCACGTCTGCGGATCTCCTGTCAGCCTCTCCTGTCACGGCGACGGCGCTATAGAGCTTATTGCGCCTGTGTTGCGCGCAGCATTTGGAAGAAGGTATCGCCGCGTACGATCTCAAACGCCGATCCGAGCGTGTCGGTGATCGACTTGACGCCCGTGGGGGTGAGTGAGGCGGTGTACGATTCGATGCCCGCGGCGACGAAGAGGGGCGATTTGCCGTCCCAGGCCGCGGCGATCTGCGCCAGCTGCGTTATGCCGCCCGGGATATCGTTGATGCCGAGCAGCGTAACGATCGGCAGCTTGTTGACGAAGCTCACCACGCTGGTCGGGTCGTAGTTGAGCACGATGCCGAGCAGGCTTGGGATGTTGCGCTGATAGGGGGCGACGATCTCCGGGGTGAGCGGCAGGTTGTCGGTGCCGTTGCGGTTGTAGACGAACAGCGTGTTCATGCCGGTGCGCCGCATGGACTCGCCGGTGTTTCGAGTGAACGCCTCGAAGGCGAAGGCGGGCCACTCGGACGGGTAGGTGTAGCCGGCTCCAGAAGGGCCGGCCAGGAGCAGATCGTTCTCCGTCCGGGTGCGCTGGTAGTAGTTCAGGAAGCTGGGCGCGATGTCGGCCAGCAGTGTGCTGATGCTCCAGTTCAGGAGCACGCTGCCGCGGCCCGGATCGTCCCAGAGGTCGCGCAAGCGATGCTGGCAGTACTGGACGTTGTCTCCCTCCACCATGGTCAGGGTGATATAGATTTTATTCTCCAGCTTAGGTACGGGCGGAGGGGTAGGAATCCGGGACCTGACCCGCTCGCGCACGCCTGCGAAGACGGAGCCGTTGAACAGGTTATCCGCGGCCACGACCGGCGACGCATACCGGCTCAGCAGTGTCACGCCGGGCATCTCGTGCCCTAGCGGGAACCAGCCCAGATAGGGCGTGTTCGGCTTCGCTCGCTTAAGAATGGTCTCAAACAACGCGCTCTGGTCGGCAATCTCCGGGTCAAGCCAGAACACCGGCGCCTGCGTGGCCACGATATAGTCGCGGAAGACGGCGTTGCCTTGCTGCACGCTGGGCGCCGTCGCTGTCGCATCCACCGCGAACTGGTTCCACATCAATACCTGCAGGACTAAGTGCTTGGTGCCGGCGGGCGGCGTGAACTTATAGGTGAAGTAGTTGTAACCATCGGCTAAGCGCCATCCGCCGCTTGCCAGCTGCGAGCCGTCCGCATCGAATAGGAAGGGTCCTTCCGCCGTGGTGCCGGGCGTAAACGAAGCCACCGTCGCGCCATCCGCGGTCACCGTCACCTGCTGCACCGAGGGTCCGAAGCCGCCCGTATCAACATTGTCGCGGAAGCGCACATACACCGCCGCACCGCCGAGGTATTTGCTCAGATCGATCGTGTAGGTCGCCTTATTCGAGGCATCGGTGATCGGCCGCGGCTCTACCAGCACAACCGTCCACGGCACGTTCGCGACCTGAACGGTGTTGGTCGGCGAGATCGCCGTGAGAATGCGATCCGAAGAGCGCGGCCACACATGGGCCAGCGCGTACTCATAGGCCGAGACCGTATCTGTAAAGCGGCCGGTCAGATCGTCGAGCACCTCGAGTTGGTACGCCTTGGCCAGCGCAGCCGTTGCGATCACCGCGCCGCGCTGACTTGCGATCGCCGTTGCCACGTTGAGGGAGTCCGGCTGGCCCGGGTCATAGACGATCGCACC
>CAXTJC010000318.1:0-4413 GCA_964244225.1 uncultured Acidobacteriaceae bacterium | reverse complement strand
GGGCACCTTCGCCGCGGCCCGCTCAGCGCAGAAGATGTGCCGCAGCCCCTGCGATTGCTCGCCCCGCATCAGCGTCTCGAAGAGCTTCTGTTCGAGCGCCAGACCCGCGCGCAGCGGCAGTTCAGTCGCTGCCATAATCGCTTCAATGCACGCCGCCGGCGCATCCAGCCCCTTGATCTTACGAGCGTTCTCCTTGGCAAACCGTTCGAAGAGACCGGCATCGGCTGCCGCTGTTCTCTCCCCGGTCCGGCGAACGCCGTGCGCCTCCCGAGCAAACGCGATCGCCTCGGCGGCCAGCGCCTGCTCCTCAACCACTTTGTCGACCAGCCCCATCTCGGCGGCTCTCGTGGCCGACACCGGCTCGCCGCTGACGATCATCTCGAGCGCCGCCTGCGCTCCAACCACGCGCGGCAGCCGCTGCGTTCCACCCGCGCCCGGCAGCAGGCCCAGCTTCACCTCCGGCAGCGCCAGCTTCGCGGAGGGCACGGCGACGCGGTAGTGACACGCCAGTGCTAGCTCCAGTCCGCCCCCAAAGCAGGTGCCATGAATCGCAGCAATCACCGGCTTCTCGCTTGCTTCAACTCTATCGACCAGCTCCGGCAGCCAGGGGTCAACCAAGGCCTGGCCGAACTCCGTAATGTCGGCGCCGCCCGAAAACAGCTTGCCCGCGCCGCGGATCACAATGGCCCGGATCGCCGGGTCCGCCGCACTCGCCTCGATCGCCCGGTACAGCTCTTTGCGCATTGCGGCGCCGAGCGCATTCACCGGCGGTAGATCAAGCACCAACTCAAGAACATCTGCGTGTCGCTGAACCGTTAGCATCGAACCTCTTCTTTAACTTTAGTCAGATATGAACTTCAATCAGGCGCATAGATCAGCCTCAATAAAGCCAGCACGAGGCTTTATTGAGTGCGCCAATCAGACAATGCTTACATGCCTGATTCTGTCATCTATCGGCTCAGACACAGAAAGCCCTCTTCCTGCGAGATGGTCACGCGGCAGGGCTCGTAGATCTGCATCCGAACCGTCTGATTCTCGCAGAGATCCACCTGCGCCACCGGCTGCGCAAGAGCCTCGCCACCCAGCACAATGCAGCGCCGAAAATCGCCCCGGTCATGCCACGTAAGCGCCAGAGTTCGCCCGTCGCGATGCCGCTGCTCGACGACCGAATCGCCAGTATGATCCGCGCGAAAGCTGCTCACAATGCAGCCCGAAACACTCGGATCGCACATCTTTTCTTCCGCAATTTCACTCAGTTCCAGCTGCGTCATAGGCGCTCCTTGGGAGAGGGCGTGAGTGTAGCAGAAGTACAGCTCTTTGTGAACGCTTGGTCACTTTATGCTTGCCATGCCATTTCCGCGAATGCTATTGTTCGCCGACTGAATCTACTTCTCTCCGGAGCTTTCGACCATGCAGACGAGCTACAACGGTATTCCTGTCCCCGCCAACGGTCTGCCGATCGAGTACCAAAACGGTCACTATATCGTGCCCGATCGGCCCATCATCCCGTTCATCGAAGGTGATGGCATAGGCCGCGATATCTGGCGCGCCTCGCAGCGCGTGTTCGACGCCGCGGTCGAAAAAGCCTACGGCGGCAAACGTGCCGTGCAATGGTATGAGGTGCTCGCAGGCGAGAAGTCCTATCGCAAGTCGCAGGACTGGCTGCCCGAAGATACTGTGAAGGCAACCCTCGACTTTCGCGTCTCCATCAAGGGGCCGCTCACCACGCCGGTCGGCGGCGGCATCCGCTCGCTCAATGTCGCGCTGCGTCAGCTCATGGATCTCTATCAATGCGTGCGTCCTGTGCGCTACTACGCCGGCGTGCCCAGCCCGGTCAAGCACCCCGAAAAGCTTGATGTCGTCATCTTCCGCGAGAACACCGAAGACATCTACGCGGGCATCGAGTTTCGTGAGGGCACGCCCGAAGCCGCAAAGTTCATCGCGTTTATCAACGACGATATGTTGAAGGGCATCAAGAAGAAGATCCGCCTCGACTCCGGCGTCGGCGTCAAGCCGATCTCCATCACCGGGTCTAAGCGGCTCGTGCGCGCGGCCATCAAGTTCGCTCTTAAGGAGTCACGCAAGGTCGTCACCCTCGTCCACAAAGGAAACATCCAGAAGTTTACTGAAGGCGCCTTCCGCGAATGGGGCTATGAGGTCGCCGTCCAGGAGTTTCGCGCGGAAATCGTCACCGAGCGCGAAAGCTGGATCCTCGGCAACCTCGAACAGACGCCCGGCCTCTCCGCCCAGCAGAACGCCGCCCTCATCGAGCCCGGCATCGAGTTCGCACCGCCAGAGTTCGGTGAATCTGTCGTGAAAGAAGTAGAGGATGTCCTGGCTAGCATCGGCGCCTCACACGGCAACGGCCAGTGGAAGGACAAGGTCCTCATCAACGACCGGATAGCCGACTCAATTTTCCAGCAGATCGTCATCCGCCCCTCCGACTATAGCGTGCTCGCGACCACGAATTTGAATGGCGATTACATCTCGGACGCAGCCGCAGCCCAGGTAGGCGGGCTCGGCATCGCGCCGGGCGGCAACATCGGCGATGGTTACGCCGTCTTTGAAGCCACACACGGCACCGCGCCGAAGTACGCCGACAAGGATGTCATCAACCCCGGCTCCGTCATCCTGTCGGGCGTCATGCTCTTCAACTTTCTCGGCTGGCACGAGGCAGCGCTGCTGATCGAGTCGTCACTCGAAAAGACCATCCAGCAAAAGTACGTGACCTACGACTTCGAGCGACAGATGCAGGACGCCACCAAGGCCAAGACCAGTGAGTTTGCGACCAGGATGATCGAAAATATGTAACTCTTTCGGATCTGACAGACTGTAATCAATCAGGCAGGGATCACGCGGACTGGCCGCCATCAACCGAAAGAATCTGCCCGGTGACAAAAGCCGATGCGTCTGAAGCGAGAGACAGCGCCGCTCCCTTCAGGTCGTCCGGCCCGCCAAAACGGCCCAGCGGGATCGAGGCCAGCAGCTTTTCTCGCTGCTGCTCAATCACCTTCTGTGACATGTCGCTCGGAAACCAGCCGGGCGCGATCGCATTCACGCGCACGCCGTGCCTCGCCCACTTCGTCGCCAGGTCGCGCGTAAATGCGATCACTCCGCCTTTGCTGGCCGTGTAGCCGATGGCCGACATCTCTTGCCCCGTGCCCCGCAGGCCGGCGATCGAGGCGACGTTAATGATCGCCCCTCGCCCTTGCGCGATCATCACCTTGCCGGCCGCCTGCGAGAAGAGAAAAGTTCCAGTAAGGTTTGTCTCAATCACCTTGTTCCACTGCGTCAGCGTCATCTCTTCAACAAGCGCACCCCAGCTGGTGCCGGCGTTGTTAATCAGCACATCGATCCGGCCAAATCGCTGCATCGCGGCCTCGACAACCGCGCCGACGCTCTCCGGATCTTTCACATCACAGCCAAGCGCCAGAACCTCTACACCCAGCGAGCGAAGCTCCTCCGCCGCCTGCTGACAGCGCTCCTGCTTGCGCGCGCAGAGCACCAGGTGGGCGCCGGCCTCTGCCAGGCCCTCTGCCATCTGCCGGCCCAGGCCGACCGAGCCGCCGGTCACGATGGCGACACGGCCTCGAAGATCAAAAAGAGAGCTTATTTGCATGCGATCCTTACCGAGCGGTAAAGTATCGCATCAGGCCGGTCGTTGTCACGCGCCGTCTCGCCTCGTCTTCGTTCTTGCCTCTCTCCACCTCTGGATCACGCCTTCATGACAGAACGCGCAGACTACCGGCACCACTCGCAGATCGCCACGCGCTGGAGCGACAACGATGTCTACAGCCACGTAAACAACGTGCAGTATTACAGCTACTTCGATACCGTCATCAACGGCTACCTGATTCGCGCCGCAGCGCTCGACTTTGAAGCCGGCCCGCTGATCGGCGTCTGCGCCGAGTCGCACTGCAAGTACATCTCCGAACTCGCATTCCCTGAGACGATTGAGGCCGGCCTGCGCGTGGAGCACATCGGCCGCAGCAGCGTCCGCTACGGCCTCGGTCTGTTCCGCGCCGGTGTGGCGCAGGCCGCGGCAGAAGGCTGGTTTGTGCATGTCTTCGTCGATCGCATCAGCCGCCGCCCGGCTCCCCTCAGCCCGAATCTGCGGACGGCTTTCACGGCGATCGCCATACCCTCAGCCATATCGTCGGAGCGGCCCTCATGAAGATCAGAGCCGCGGTCCTGCGCCAGAGCGGACTCGCAACGCTCTACGCGGACTCGTGCCCGCTCTTGATCGAGCAGGTGGACCTCGCACCTCCGGGCCGCGGCGAGATCTGCGTTCGCATCACGGCTGCCGGTCTCTGCCACTCCGATCTCTCGGTCATCGACGGCTCGCGCCAGCGCCCACTGCCGATGGTGCTGGGCCATGAGGCCTCAGGCACGGTGGTCGAAGTCGGCACAGGC
>CAXTJC010000317.1:0-4421 GCA_964244225.1 uncultured Acidobacteriaceae bacterium | reverse complement strand
CATCCGCCAGCATCATGTCCACCAGCGATCCCTGCTTGAACGTCTTGCCACCCGCAACCGGTATCCAGTCCTCCCGCAGTTGCACCAGCACCCGGCCTCGCAGCAAGCCAGCCACGTCAGCCTTCGCCGGAATGGCTAGCCGCTCTACTCCGCGCGGTGTCCGCACGTAGGTCTCTTTCTCAAAGAACGTCACACCGCGCTCGAAGACCTCAAGCCTCTCTCCCTGCGCATCCTGAAGCACGGACGAGCCCACCCGCACGTCCGTTGGCTTTCCCCGGAATACCTCCGCCGCCGCGCTCAGCGGTGTGCCTCGCTTCCACTCCTTGATCACAAAGGGGTAGCCGGAGGTCGTCATGGTGCCCGCGCCCCAGTCCCGCTCCACCAGCAGCGTGTCCTTGTCGACCCAGGTGTTGCCCTGCTTGCTGTGCGGAGAGACAAACCCGCCTTCCACAAACTTCCCTTGCTCCAGGTCGAACTCCCGGCTCGTCGCCGCATCCTCGCCGCCGTCTGAGAGCTGCACCATGCAGACCCTGTCTCCCGGATAGAGGCAGTCCAGCCCCTTGCTCACCCAGCCGGTCTTCTCCGCGCGCCCCAGCGCGTCAAAGTCGAGCACTGTCTTCCAGTGCGGCGCCGCCGTCAGGTAGTCCGCCTCACTCGTCTTTCGCAGCAGCCCCCGCGGGTTCGTTCGATCGCGCCACTGGTTGTAGATCTCGCCACCCCGCAGCTTTGGCACGGCCAGCCGCTGCGGATCCTCCGCCACCTTCAGCGCGTCGGCGGCGTTCCCGGCATACCGCGGGTCCGCCTCAAGCACCGCGGCCGTCCGCGCGTTCTGCTCCTTGACCCACACCGTCGCCCGCTCGCCAGATACGTCCTCAAGCCACAGGTACTTGTCAGACGGCGCCGGCGTAGCCCGTGCGCCCAGCAGAGAACTGCTTCCCACCAACAAACAAAGAACCAGCGCAGCCGATCGGCGCATCCTGTCACTCCTTATATCTTGCAGTACGAGCACTCTATCAGCGACGGAACGAGTCTGACCGTGAGCGCCTCTACCGGCAAGCGCTGAACCTTAAAAGAGAGACAACGACCGCTTATGCCCTCTCACCGATTCCAGCAAA
Source organism: uncultured Acidobacteriaceae bacterium (assembly GCA_964244225.1). Lineage (GTDB taxonomy): Bacteria > Acidobacteriota > Terriglobia > Terriglobales > Acidobacteriaceae > Edaphobacter. Next base: position 3,306 of record CAXTJC010000317.1, on the reverse strand, counting down.
CAAGCTCGCAAGCTCCACATAAAGCTCCGTTCCTGCCACTGCCAGACGGTCCGCCGCAACCCACTCCGCGCCGGCGCACATGCGGCCCGTCCGCGTCTTCGGATCGAGAATCCAGATCGTCCGAACGCCCATTCGGAGATAGTCCTGGGCACGTTCCTGGGTGTCGGAGTAGCTGTCGTCCGGGGACAGGATTTCAACCACTAGTAGCGGCGGCTCGACCAGTACATCCGGCTGCGGCCCCCGGTGCAATACGACCAGGTCCGGCACCCGCACCCGCGTCTCCGAGACCCGCACCCGCTGCCCGGTGCTCCCGGTAACGCTCCACTCGGCTTCATGGTTGCCGAACCAGCCGCCCAATAGCAACTGCACGCGCGCGTGCTCCCACTTTCCCACGTGTCGCTCCCGCAGCTCGCCGTCGATATACTCGCAGTCCGGCCGATAGCTCGTATGGAGGTACTCCGCTAAAGACAGCATCGATAGGCTCGCCATGCTCGCTATCCTATAGGCTTCATACTGGTTCCGAAAACTAGGCTCCATACTGGTTCCGAAAACGCCGCCATCCCCCAAACGCGGCATCTCTCTCCCTAACCCTCGCGCCACCCCCACGTCCAACAGGCAGCCGCCACACGTTACTCTGTAGACGAGCACCTACCGCGCACGCCATGGACCTTCTCCCCACCTTCGTCGGCACCCGCCCCCGTCTCGCCTGTGAGATCCGCCCTGAGGGCGTGGTCGTCGCGCGCGGCGAGTCGCCCTCGGGCACCCTGACCGCCGTCGCCCACACCGGACTGCGCCCCGGCCTGGTCGCGCCCGGCCTCAAAGCCGGCAACCTGCCTGAGCGGCCTGCCGTTGCCGCCGCCCTGCGACGCGCCTTTGACGCCATCGCCGCCCGCGGAGCCGACCGGTCAAAATATGTCACGGTCGTCGTTCCCGACGCAGCCGTTCGCGTCCTGCTGTTAGACTTCGACGCCCTTCCCTCCAAACCCGCCGAGGCTCTTCAGGTCGTCCGCTTCCGCCTTAAAAAGCTGCTCCCCTTCGACGTCGACCACGCCCTGGTCTCGTTTCAGATCATGAGCACCGAGCGCTCTCTGCTCCGCGTGCTTGCCGTGGCGATCCCGCAAGAGGTGCTTGCCGAGTACGAGGCCGCCATCCTCGAGGCTGGCATGCAGCCCGGTGTAGTTCTTCCCAGCACCCTTGCAGCCCTTGCCGGCCTCGATCCCGCCTTGCCCAATGCCCTCGTCCTCAACGCGTCGCCGGCTGCCGTGACCACGGCCATCGTTCGCTCCGGCGTCCTTCTGCTGCATCGCACGCTTGAGGTGTATCCGGCCGAGTCTGGCGACGTCTCCAGTAACGGGTTCTCCGCCCAGCCGAGCGCCGTTATCGCAACGGGAACCGCCTACCAGGACCTTGCCTCCTCCTTCTCCTCTTTCTCCGCGCCACCACAGACGCCGTCATCTCGACCGGAGTCGCAGCGCAGCGAAGACGCAGTGGAGAGACCCCCGTATTTCGCTCCCGCGGGAACCAACGGCATTGCTACCGAGCCCTATCTCGACCTCGGAACCAGCTCTCCCCTCGATCTCGCCTTTGTAGACCGCGCGGACACCGCGGAGGAGTGGTCCCGGCCCGAGTTCTTTCACGCTGCCGTAGAGGACGAACCGGCCCACCCCGAGCCCGAGTCCACCGTCGCCGCCCTGAACACCGCTCCCGACGTGAACAATCGTAGCCGCGATCTTGCAGAATCGGTGTCGGTCGCCGCAGCCTACTTTGAAGACACTCTCGGCATTCTGCCGGAGCTCGTCCTCGCGGCCGGCTCGACGCCGGCGGCTCATCTCGATCGCACCCTCGCAGCCAGCGGCCTAGAAGGCCTTCATGTGCGGGAGCTCTTCTCCTCCGAGGCGCTCGGCGACGGTGCCTCGACCACCACGATTCCCCCGGGCTGGCTTGCCGGTCTTCGAGGAGCCCTCCGCAGCTAATCATGCGCATCTCCGTCAATCTCGCCAGCCGTCCCTTCGTCGAAATTCGCCCGCTGCTGGCGCGGCTGCGTCTGCTCATGGGCCTGCTCGCCGTTCTCGCGCTCGGCCTCGGTCTCTGGCTGCACTCGGTCAGCAAACGTGCCGCCGCTGCCCAGGCCCGCCTCGACGCCGTCCACGCGCAGACGCTTGCCCTGCAGCAGCAGCGGTCCGCGAATGAAGCGCGCATGCGGCAGCCGCAGAACCGCGACGTACTCGATCGCTCGCAGTTCCTCAACGCCACCTTTGCCCGCAAGAGCTTCTCCTGGACCGCTGTCATGATGGATCTCGAGCGCGTCCTCCCCGCCGGTGTGCAGGTCACCAGCATCGAGCCGCAGGTCGCAAAGACCGGCGAGGTGACGATCCGGCTGCGCGTTGCCGGGGACCGTGATCGCGCCGTCGCGCTGGTGCGCAATCTCGAGCACTCCTCCCGCTTCCTCCAGCCGCGGCTCTCGTCCGAGTCCACGCAGGCCACCGAGGGCGCAAACGGTCTCGCAGGCGGCGCCCGCAACACCACCCCCAGCAGCTTTACCTTCACCAGCACCACGCCCGGCGGTCAGGCCGCGGCAGCACCCGTTCCCGGCGGCGTCGAGTTCGACATCCTCAGCGGCTACAACCCGCTGCCCGAACCGAACCGTAGACCCACGGTCACCTCGGTCGCTCCCAGCCCGGCCGAGCAGGGGACTGCTCCAGCCACGTCAAGAAACTCCGCAACCGGGAGGTCCCGATGAAGCTGCCCGGCGCCGTCTCCACCGCGCGCTTGCCGGAGAAGGTCCGTACCCTGGCTACGCTCGTCAACCTTCACTATGCGGGCGCGGGCCTGCTGCTGCTGGTCAACCTTTATCTTGCGATCCAGCTCGGCCTCGCCTGGCATACGACATCGGACTCCGGCGCCGAAGCGCTTGCGCAAGGCCAGACCGCCCTGAAGATCGCCGACCTTCAAGCCCGTCCGCTGCAGGGGCTCGACAGCAAGCTTGCCGCCGCAAACGGCGAAGCCGACACCTTCTACACGCGCCGTCTTCCCGGCAGCTACTCGCAGGTACTTTCTGAACTAGGCGCGCTCACTAAGCGCGAAGGCGTCAAGCTGACCCGCGGCCAGTACGCGCAGGCGCCCGTGCTCGCCGACACCTCTGCTGCTCTGATCGAGATGCGAATGGACTACGCCCTTACCGGCGACTACCGGTCGCTCGTCCACATGATCAACGCGCTCGAGCGTGATCGCATGTTCTTTCTGATTCGCGGGGTCTCACTTACCGGGCAGCAGGCCGGCACGGTTGGTCTCCGCCTCGGCCTCAAC
>CAXTJC010000316.1:0-4438 GCA_964244225.1 uncultured Acidobacteriaceae bacterium | reverse complement strand
TCGGCCGCCATCCCAGCCGCTGCTTGATTCGCGACGTGTCAAACACAAAATCCTCTGCGATCATGCGGTAGTGGTACGGCCCCAGCGGCGACACGCCCAGCCGGTGCGCCAGCTTCATCGCCGCGATCGTCGGCCGCTCCGGCAGCTCCGCCACCCGCGCCTTGGTCCCCGCCGCCCGGATCACCGCCTCATACACCGCTCGCAGACTCACCACATCGTCCGAGCCAATATTGAATACATCGCTCTTCATATACTCCATCGATTGCAGGCAAGCCGTCGCCAAATCCTCGGCATAAATAAACTGATAGCGATTCCCGCCATCCCCCACCACCCACACCCGCTTGCCCTCCTCAATAAACTCAAACAGAATCGCCAGCAGACCCAGCCGCCCGCTGTCAATAATCGTCGGGCAACGAATCACCACCACCGCCATCGCATCCCTGTACTCCGCCAGCACCTGCTCCGCCGCCAGCTTCGACCGCCCATAGAGCTCGACCGGCGCCGGCACATCGTCCTCCCGCACCTCACGTCCGAAGTTCTCCGCCCACAAGCAGTTCGTCGACGTAAACACCAGCGTTCCGATGCCAAACCGCTTCGCCACCTCCGCCACCACCCGCGTCCCCTCCACATTCGAGCCCCACAGCTCGCTCTCGGCAATCTTCTCGTGCGCAAGCATCGCCGCGCAGTGCATCACCGCCGTAAACCCCTCCTCACGGCACAGCGCCTCTATCAGCGCCTCATCGCGAATATCCCCTTGCACACTCCGCAGGTTCGCGTGCATCTCCGTATCTGCCACCAGGTCGATGTTCACCACCCGATGCCCTTCGCCCAGCAGCCGCCGCTTCAACACCCCACCAAAAAACCCCGATCCCCCCGTCACCAGCACCGTCGTCATATCGCCGCCTCATTCCTCTCAACACGCCGCGCCGGCTGCCACGACCAAACCCGCGTCCGATCCGCCGACTGAAACAGATACACCGTCAACACACAGATCAGCGGCTCCAGCGGATGCCGAAACCGCGCCTGCACCGTGATCGCGTAGTAGATCAGCGGCACACAACAGAACACCGCCAGAAACAGATTCGCCCCCGGCACCCGCCGCCGCAGCGACAGCACCAGCCCCAGAACACCCGTTACACTCAGAAAGCCAAAATTCAGCTCCCGCGTGTACTCCACCCAAGGCTTGCGGTCGAGCGGATGCGGCACCCCAGCCCAGAAGAAGTACACCCGCTTCAGCACCCATCCCGCAATGCGCCGCGGACTCTCACGAATCCTCTCCTTCGCCGCCATACCCTGCTCCCGCACATACGCCACCTCCCCGATCGCCACGTACCGCCGCATCAGCGGATCGGCCTCCGCCATCGGCAGCGTCGCGCCCCAGGGAAAGCCATCGTTCGATTCCAGCGTCGACTGATACAGCTCCGCCCCAAGGTTCCCGCGCGTCGGAATGAACACATGGAACACCTGCCAGTTCCGCCACACCCACGGCCCCAGACACAGCACCATCACCACCACAGCCACCATCGCCCCACGCACGGCATGTTCGAGCGTGGATGCCGTGCCTCGACCGCCCCACACCATCCAAAGCAGCATCAGTGGCAGCGCCAGCACCAGCGACGGATTCGACAGCAGGATCATCCCCCACACCAGCCCAAACCACCCCCACCGCCGCAGCCGGTGCCCATCGCCCTCCGCCGACTGCGTCACGTCCACCCCGCGCGCCCGCAGCGCCAGCACCATCACCGCCGCAAACAGCCACGTCGTCAGGCTCATATCCCACACCCAGTGCACCGCATACTGCATCGCCGCCGGATACAGCGCCCACAGCCACCCCGACCACAGCGCCACCCGCCGCCCATAGCAGCGCGCCGCAATCTCATACACGCACAGCGCCGTCGCCGCAGAAAACGCCGAGTTCGCCGCAAAGATCACCCACGCCGACCTCGCCGTATAGATCCCAAACCCCTTGAACACCGTCGCCACCAGCAGCGTATAAAGCGGCGGAATCCACGTCGTCGGCCCGGTATGCCCCAGAAACGGATTCCCATACCCCTGCCCCAGCACCACCGACCGCGCAATCCGCCCCAGCTCCCAGCCAAACTGAAAGTGATCCATTAGCACCCGGATGCGCCACGTGTGCGCCAGCGTCATATACAGCACGCGCACCGCGAACCCCACCCAGAAGATCCGCCACGGGGCCCTCACACCGGCAGGTTGAAACGAGAAAAATCGCTGGAACCTAAGACCCATCACAGCTCATTCTAGGCCGCCATCTAACCTATCTATTGTTTGTCATTCTTAGCGCAGCGAAGAACCTGCTTCTCGCACTTGTTTTTTGGTTGTCATTCTGACCCTGAGCGAAGCCGAAGGGGAAGAACCCCCGTATTGGCTTTAACTCGGAGCGAAGCGACGTGTAAAAGCCACTCTCCAAAAACAACTCCCACCATCACCGCACCCGCCACACCGTTCCATCAACCGCCAGTCTTCACGGCCGAAGTCCAGTGTCCCTCGTGCTCCTCAATCTTCTGCCGTGCCTGATCCTTCCACCACGCCTCCAGACCCGGCATCTCAAGCATCCTGCTCGCAAAGCCCGGATCAAACTCCAGATACATGCAGCGATTGATGGCCGGTATCGAAGCGGCGTTGGGAACGCGCTCCTCCAGAACCCACGCATCACCGGCCTGGAGCGCACCGGGCTCCAGCACGCGCAGGTAAAACCCGGTGCGGTTTTCGAGGATCGTCAGCTTGACCCAATCGGGCCGTCCGGTCCGGCGCGCCAAATTCGCGCACGGTACCCGCGGGCCGCTCACCTGAACGACCGCCGTTCCGAGACGCACGCGATCGCCAACGCATATCTGATCTTCCACAATCTCGCCCAGCGTGACGTTCTCCCCAACAGATCCGGCGTGCAGGTTCATCTGGTAGCGGGAGTTCCAGAAGTCATAGTGATCCGCTAAATGAACGCAGATCGCCGCACCGGGACTGCCGTGATACGGTTGCGCCACCTTGTCCCCCGCCAGCCCACGAATCGAGACAGCCACAGGACCGTCTACGCGATCACGAAAGATCGAGGAGGTCCAAGTTCCACGCTCATCCGTGATCGACTTGGGAGTCCCGGTGAAGACGGCTTGGACCACGGCGCGTTGCATCTAGCTATCAAGTTTAGGCTGAGGTGTCGAGCCCGCCTAGTGTGGTGATTGTTGGTTCACTTTACAAAACTTGTCATTCTGAGCGTAGCGAAGAACCCCCGTATTGGCTTTTTACTTGGAGCGAAGCGACAAGTAAGCGCCTACCCGCGCCCATCTCGCAAAAACGCATCCGCCGTCCGCAGACTCAGCGCCATAATCGTCAGCGCCGGATTCGCCGGCAGCGCACTCGGAAACACCGAATTGTCGCAGATCCAAAGATTCCCTACATCGAAGCTCCGCCCCACCCGGTCCACCACATTCGTCTGGCTATCCGATCCCATCCGGCATGTTCCCACCGTGTGCGCGTTCCGCTGGAATGTCCATATATCCCGCGCTCCGGCGGCCTTCCACACCTCAGTCATAAACGCCTCGCCATGCGCGCTCATCCGCTGCTCGTTCTTGCCGTAGCTGAAGTGCACCAGCGGCTTGCGCATCCCCGTCCCACGCGCCGCAGGGTCGATCTCATCCGAGAGCTCGAGATAATTCTTCTCGTCCGGCAGACAGTCGCCATTAATCCCAATCCCCGACATAAAATTGTAGTTGTCGATTTGGTCCACCAGCGCCTGCCCCCATAGCCCGCGTCCCCTCGCCACCTGCGCCGCCCACGTCACCGGCACCACTCCCAGCGGCTGTACCAGGTAGCCTCCCGCAAAGTTCGCATCCTTTGCCCGAATCATGTCCTCCGTAATCAGCGATGCCGGAAAGCCCTTGTTCATCCGCATCTCGTGGTCGAACGTGCCCCACACCTGCGTCGCCACATGCGCCATAAAGTTCCGGCCCACCTGCCCGCTCGAGTTCGCGAGACCGGCATGCAGCAGCAGCCGCGGCGTCTCCACCGCCCCCGCGCACAGGAACACCGCGCGACACCTCTGCCGCACATCCCGCCCTTCTTTATCTCGATAGACAACCGCCGTAATGTGATCCGTCGCGTCGCGCTCGAACCCGTGCACAAAGCTCTCCGGCCGTATCTCCGCCCCCGCGCCCACCGCCACCGGCAGATACGTCACATCCATGCTCGCTTTCGCACCATTGCGGCAGCCCTGGTGGCAGTAGCCGCGATTCACGCACGCATGCCGCAGCGGATAGCCCGGCCTCTCATAATCGCGTGAGACCGCCGCGATCGGCGCCTCCGCCGTCCGTACCCCCAGCGCCGCGCACCCTCTCTGCATCGCCTGCGCCGGCGCATTCAGCGCAATCGGCGGCAGCGGATATCGTCTGCCCTCCTCCCACGGATACGTCGCCGGCCCTGA
>CAXTJC010000315.1:0-4453 GCA_964244225.1 uncultured Acidobacteriaceae bacterium | reverse complement strand
GGGCCAGGAGTAGTCGGTGAGGGCGCTGGTGAGGCTGCTCGAGAAGAGGAGCGGCTCGCGGCTGTAACGCTTGGCGGCGCGGCGCATGAAGTACTCCGAGAGCACGGGGATCTCTTCTTTGCGCTGGCGGAGGGCGGGAATCGAGAGGGTGAAGCCGTTGAGGCGATAGTAGAGGTCTTCGCGGAAGGTCTTGTTGGCCATCGCCTCCTTCATATTGATGTTGGTGGCGGCAATGACGCGGACGTCGACCTTCATAGGAGCGCGGCTGCCGAGGCGCATGAAGGTGCCGTCCTGGAGGACCTGGAGCAGCTTGGCCTGAAGGATAGCGGGCATTTCGCCGATCTCATCGAGGAAGATGGTGCCGCCGGAGCAGATCTCGAACTTGCCGGGCTTGGTTTTGACGGCACCGGTGAAGGCACCCTGCTCGTAGCCGAAGAGCTCGCTTTCGAGCAGGTCGGCGGGGACGGCGGCGCAGTTGACCTTGAGAAAGATGTGCTGACTGCGGACGGACATCTTGTGGGTGTAGAGCGCGAGGACTTCCTTGCCGGTGCCGCTTTCGCCGAGGATGAGGACGGGGATGTCGGCGCGGGCGACGAGGGCGGCCTGGGCTTCAAGCTCGCGCATGCGCTTGGAGGAGCGGACGAAGGAGTTGTTTTCGGTAAGCTGGATCTCTTTGGGGGCGTCGGTAGCCGGCTTGCGATCGGCGAGGGCGAGATGCTCTTCGATCGCCGACTCGATATCGGCGGCGATGAAGGGCTTCATGACGATAGCGCGGACACCGCTGCGGACGACGCGCTCGAGCTCGCGGATTTCGCCGGAGCAGGACAGGACGATAATCGGCAGCTGCGGCCGGGTCGAGCGAATATGCGAGAGCAGGGGGAGAGGATCCTGGGTGGGATGGGGCGCGATGAGCACGAGATCGGGCTCACTGCCGCTCTCGATCCGGTCGAGCAGCGCTTTTTCCTCGCAGTAGGTGCTGAGGGCGTAGCTGCGTTCGAGGGAGGCTCGCAGGTAGTTCAGGACGGCGAGATCCGGTTCCAATACAAGGACCTGAGATTTGGTCTTCGGAGCCCGTGAAGCAGAGATGGGAAAAGAAGACAAGGATGCGGACATTCAAATACCTCTGTAGAGGAGTCGGGATGACTGCCCGGTGGCCTCGTTAGACAGCTTTTCGGTCTCACGGCTGGGGGGCTGCGACGACAGACACCCCGGCGCATTTGAAGGACGATCTTTGTCACCCTCCGGTGACCTGAACTGAGAATGATTCTAGTTGGGCGGTCGGTGAATTCCAGAAAAATGTTACGCACTTTGCTCGAAAGTAGGAAAAACATTTGCCACTTTCGTGTCATGAGTGCAAAATCTTGCATCTCTTCACAAATCTGCTGTGTGAGTTCGAGTGATCTGCCTGGTCGTGATCAGGCAATCTGAGATTGCAGAAAATCGTGATAAACACAGGAGAATGTGACGGGAAGAGGGTAGTTTGGCTGTCTTTTAGCAGTTCTGGGGAGGTCTGTCGCAACACGTCTTACTTTGAACTGACGCAGGGACAGACCGTCTTGGATTGGTGCTCTACGTGCAATGTGAAGGATATTGCAATCCGACTGCAGCGTTGACTTCTCTCTTTAGGATATGACCTTGGCCACAGATAAAGGCAATACGACTCTCAACCTTCCGCCGCTCGACATTATCTTCGGCAAGACCGCAACGATGCAGGCTGTGCGCACCAAGCTGGAGCGAGTCGCGGAGACGGACGTTCCGGTGCTTTTGCAAGGGGAGAGCGGGACCGGCAAGGAGATCTGCGTTCGCCTGCTGCACGCGCTTTCCTTGCGGGCAAAGGGCGCGATGGTGAAGGTGAGCTGCCCGGCCATTCCGCATTCGCTGCTGGAGACGGAGCTCTTCGGATACGAGAAGGGCGCATTTACGGGGGCCATGACGACCAAGCTGGGCCGCGTGGAGCAGGCGCACCAGGGGACACTGTTTCTGGACGAGGTAGGCGCGCTCGACATGGGTGTGCAGTCCAAGCTGCTGCAGGTTCTGCAGGATGGCACGTTTACAAGGGTGGGCGGACACGATCCGCGCTCGATCGCGACGCGGCTGATCTCGGCTGCGAACACGGATCTGCGGACGCAGGTTGAAGAAGGTACCTTCCGGCTGGACTTTCTGTTTCGCATCAACGCCGTGACGGTAAATCTGCCGCCTTTGCGGCAGCGCATTCAGGATCTGCCGATCCTGATCGACTACTTTATTGAGCACTATGCCCGGGTCTTTCACCACACGCCGGAGCTGCTCTCCAAAAGCGCGATGCGGCTGATGCAGAGCTATCACTGGCCGGGGAACATTCGCCAGCTGGAGAATCTGATCCGCAGCTACGTGTTGATCGGGTCGGAGGAGGCGCTGGTCGCTGAGCTGATGCCCGAGGAGCAGCGCGGCGGGATTACGACAGAGATCGACCTGAGCGAGCCGGTGAGCCTGAAGCGCATCACCAAGAAGGCGACGCAGGACCTGGAGCGGCAGATCATCCTGAAGGTGCTGCAGGCGAACAGCTGGAACCGGCAGAAGACGGCGAAGTGGCTCCAGATCAGCTATCGCTCGCTGCTGTACAAGCTGAGCGAGGTGGGGATGCCTGAGGTGCCATCGCGGCCGCTGCGGATTCCGCAGCTGGTGCGCAAGGAGCCGGAGGTTCCGCGGGGAACGGTGCTGACGCGCAGTCGGATCTCGTAGTGTGGTAAGGACGATCCTGCCGGGGGTGTCGGCAGGATCGTTGCGGATGTTGCAGGTGTGTCCACCATCGGTTTTATTGCAGTGGGTCTCAAACTTGTTGCGGTAGTCGGACGATTGAGCTGCTTGTAAGCTCTCGGAAAGCAGGTTCTTCGCTGCGCTCAGGATGACAAGTTTTGTGAAGTGAAGTGATGATTCACCTCCCTAAGAGCCTGTTATAGTCGCGGCCGCTGCGCTTCAGGAGAAAACAAGCAACGATCAAGGGCGAAATACGGGATCTCTCCATTGCGCGAGACGATGGTGCTGTCTCGTTTCTCACCCCCAGCGAGCAGATGCGCTCGCTGGGGATCCCGGCTTCAGTCGAGGTGACGGCTTTCGTTGACTGCTTCGACAGGTTCTAAGGACGGTTGAGGCTTACCAGGTTTGCTGCCGGGCTGGCGTAGAGAGTGGTGTAATTCGGTGCGGCATAGAGCTGCTGCGAGGCGGGCTTGCAGACGTTGAGGGCGATAGACGCCGTTTTTGTGCCGTCCTCGGTTGACGTTGCTTCGATCACGACGATGGAGTTTACGGGGGTGGATGCGGCTGATCCGGAGGATGTGCAGGAGTTGTCGGTGGCCGGAGCTATGACGTCAACCCAGGAACCGCTGCTCGATGAGATGGTTGCGCCACCGGATTTAACGGACCAGGCGAGTTGGTTTGTAACACCGTTGGTTACGGTTCCAAAGAGACGACGGACCGATCCCGGAGTGACGTTGAAGCCGAAGGCGGGTTGGCCGATCGAGACGTTGACGGCGTCGTTAGTAGAGGGGAGTGTGACCGTGACGGAGGCGGTATTGGAGTTGGCGGGAAGGTACTGTGTATCTCCGGCATACGATGCAGATGCAGAGTAGGTGTTGACGGGAAGATAGTTTATGAAGATCGACGCGTGCCCGGTGTTATCAAGCGCGGCGGAGATCGTCTTGCCGTCGATCGTGAACCTGACCGTTCCAGTGGGTATGACTTTTGCAAACGGCGCGGCTGACGCTGTCAGCGTTACGGTCTGACCGACTGTTGTGGTCTCCGGAGAGAGCGTGAGAGACAGGGTTGTGACTTGTTTCTTGGGTGGCGTCGGAGTTGTGGGTGGTGTGGGCTTTGTCGGCGGCGTCGGGGGTGGTGTCGGTGTTGGGGGTGGTGTGGGTGTTGTCGGCGGCGTTGGGGTTACGGGTGGTGCAGGCGGCGGTGTGGGCGCCGTCGTCGTGGAGGCGATCTCCATTGCGCCGATGGAGGGAGGATTGCTGCGCGGCGTGCCCATGAGATCGATGCCGAGAAGGTTCGGGAGGTTTAGGCCGATCGTCTGGAGATTGAGCACGGGCAGTGAAATGCCCGCGTCTCGCGCAGGGCTGTTTACTGTCAGGCCGAAGCTGAAGTTGTCGAGAGCGAGATCGGAGGAGATGGTGAGGGTCGGCTCATTGACGAAGTTCGGATCGTTGCACAGTTCGCCCGCGTTGAGGGGGCTTGGGCAACCGCCGTTGCGGAAGTTGTAGTACAGGTTGTGATCGCGGACGGCCCAGCCGCCGTTTGCCGGCATGGAGTTGCTCTCGTTGTAGAAGAGACCGGGCTTCTGTGCGGCGTCGTAGGAACTCTTTACGATGCCGAGATTGATGTTGTTGCGATAGGTGCTCTGCGTGTTCGGGCAGGAGTCAAAGCCGCTTTCGCAGAAGAGGTCGTAGGAGGTGGCGCCGTAGCCGGCGTAGGA
>CAXTJC010000314.1:0-4458 GCA_964244225.1 uncultured Acidobacteriaceae bacterium | reverse complement strand
CGCCCCTTGCACCGCGCCCGCGGCGTAGCGAACTCTGAACAACATCATCTAAGAGCCGTCATCTCGACCGACCCTGAGCGAGCCGCAGGCGAGTCGAATGGGGAGCGGAGAGATCCCCGCATTTCGCCTTCAGCAAGACTCTGACAAATCCTTAGCTTTCCTCCATTCCAACCCTGAGCAGAGCCGCTCTAATCCTTACTTCTCCACACCAAACGTAAACACCGTCTCACTCTTCCGCGTCTCACCCGGCTTCAGCAGCGTCGAAGGAAACTTCGGCTGGTTCGGGCTGTCCGGAAAGTGCTGCGTCTCGAGACACAGCGCGCCGCGCTTCGCATATGCCTTGCCGCTTGGCCCCGTCAGTGTGCCGTCGAGAAAGTTGCCGGTATAGAACTGCACCCCCGGCTCCGTCGTCGTCACCGTCAGCGTCCGCCCGGACTTCGGATCCGAGACCTTCGCCGCCACCTTCATCACGCCGTTCTGTCCATCCAGAACCCAGTTGTGGTCATATCCACCCGCCAGCTTCAGCTGTTCGTCCGCGGCGCCGATCCGCGACCCGATTACCATCGGCTTGCGAAAGTCGAACGGCGTCCCTGCAACCGGCTTGATCTCCCCCGTCGGAATCAGGTCCGCATTCACCGGTGTAAACGCATCCGCGTTCAGCATCAGCGTCTCGTCCAGGATCGGCCCGCTGCCCTCACCGGCCAGGTTGAAGTACGAGTGATTGGTCAGATTCACCACCGTCGGCTTGTCGGTCGATGAGCTGTAATTGATGTGCAGCGCCGATCCCTTCAGCGTATACGTCACATGCGCCGTCAGCGTTCCCGGAAAGCCCATATCGCCGTCCTTGCTGACCAGCGTCATCTCCACCCCATCCGGCACCTCGCGCCCCGTCCACACCAGTGCGTCGAACCCCACCGTGCCGCCGTGCAGCATCTCCTTGCCATTCTCATTCTTCGGTGCCTGGTAGCTGTGCCCGTCGATCGAGAACTTGCCCGCGTTGATCCGGTTTCCGTACCGCCCCACGATCGATCCGAAGTGCGCGTCCTTGCCTTTGAAGTAGTCGTCCAGCGTCGCGCCGCCGAGCACAATGTCCTCTACCTTGCCGGTCTTGTCCGCCGTCTTGATCGACACCACCCGCGCGCCGTAGGTCATGATCCTTGCCTCGACCGCCGCGCTCTTCAACGTATAGATCTCGATCGCCTTTCCATCCGGCGTCTTTCCGAAGGGAGCCTTGCTCACGGCCCCGTGTGCGGCAAGTGTGGTCATCATAGTCAGCAGAATTCCCTTCATTAAGCCTGTCGTCATCCAGTTCCTCATCGCCGGCAAAGTCGTAGAGGCCGCTTTTTCAGGCTCCACAAGCACAGCATCGCCACTATACGTGAAGCTGTGCAACACCGGCGACTCCTGATTCGCCTACGCCGCGAACGCCGGGCTATGATCGAAGGAGGCCTGAACAAGTTCTCTTTCGTTAAGGGCATGGCTTCAGCCATGCCGTAAGTACTCTCCATGCAACGCGGCTTCAGCCGCTGAGGTCTGTTTGGTCATACTTCAGGCCCCGCACTCTCTACTCCCCGCACTCTCTACTCCCACGCTCTCTATCAAGGACCGTCCATGCATCGCCTTCGCAAGAGTCTCCCTTCGCTTCTCGCCGTCATCTTCTTCGCCCTGCCCGCCGTCGCCAAGCAGCCTGTGCTGCCCGATCACTGGGTCGGCGCCTGGGCTGCCGCGCCCATGGCCCTCGACAACAAAGAAGGCTTCGGCACGCAAGATGTGACACTCCGCGAGATCGTGCATGTCTCGATCGGTGGCCCGCTCACCCGCATCGTGCTGACCAATGAGTTCGGCACCGAGCCCCTCAAGATCGGCGGCGTCCACATCGCCAAGGCAGCCAAAGCCGATGCCATCGGTCTCATGTCGGCCAACGCGCTCACCTTTAGCGGCCGGCCCTCCGTCACCATCCCCGCCGGCGCGCTCGCCGTCAGCGATCCCGTCGCCCTCACGCTCGAGCCGCTCTCGGATGTCGCCGTCAGCATCTTCCTGCCCGCCCAGACCATCTCCCATGTGAGCGGCCACTCCTTCGCCAACCAGACAAACTATCTCGCTCCCGGCGATCTCGTCGGCAAAGGCAGCCTGGCTGGCGCAACCGCGATCCACTCCTGGCCCTTCCTCAAGGGCGTCGATACCAAAGTCTCCGGCCTGCACAGCGCCATCGTCTGCTTCGGCGACAGCATCACCGACGGCGCGCGCAGCACGGAAGACGCCAACGCCCGCTGGCCCGACGTGCTGGCCAAACGTCTGCAGGGCAACGGCAAGACAGCGAAACTCAGCGTGCTCAACGAGGGCATCGGCGGCAATCGCATCCTGCTCCAGGGCACCGGCCCGGCCGCGCTCGCCCGCTTCGATCGCGACGTGCTCTCGCTCGCCGGTGCGCGATTCGTCATCCTGCTCGAAGGCATCAACGACCTCGGCAGCGCCTTCAATCCGAAGGGCCCCGGCTATCCGCTCACGGCCGACGATCTGATCGCCGGCTTCAAGCAGCTCGCCGAGCGCGCCCACACCCACGGCATCAAGGTCATCGGCGCAACCCTGACATCCTATGGCGGCGCGGGCTACTCCTCAGCGCAGGGCGAAACCATCCGCAAAGCCTTTAACGAGTGGATCCGCATCAGCAAAGACCTTGACGGCGTGATCGATTTCGAGAAAGCCACGCGCGACTCAGCCAATCCAGACATCCTGGCCGCGGACGCCGACTCCGGCGATCACCTCCACCCCAAAGACGCCGGCTACAAACGCATGGCCGACGCCGTCGACCTCTCCCTCTTCACCGCAAAGAGCAAGTAAGCCCGCACGTAAAGACCAGGTCCACGCCTACGTCGTCAAAGAAGTCTTGTCGGCAAAAGAGAGCGATCGTGGCGTAACCACCTGTCACCATCCGCTACTCTTAAAGTTGCCTCAGCCCTGGTGTCCTGGAGCTGCCATCCTGAGCGCAGCCTCTCTTTGGTTGTCATTCTGAGCGCAGCGAAGAATCCCCGCACTTGCTCTTAACCACGGAGCGAAGCGACGTACCTTTGTCGTTGCGGTTGCTCTTGCCTTTCTCTTTCAGACATGACTTAGCAAACGCGACACATCGTCGTTCGCCGCCAACCTGTGTGTACCCCGGTCCAAACGCAAACTACCTGATTTGAAGATTTTAGGACCAAAGTGCCAGGGATACCGGAGGCTATCGCCTACGCGACGCCTCCGGTTAGAACTCGGACGCTTCTACTTCAGCTCCATGCCCGCAAAGAAGTAGCCGATCTCAAACGCCGCCGTATCCTCGGCGTCCGAGCCATGGATGGCATTCTCTTCGATCGAGCTGGCAAACTGCTTGCGGATCGTGCCCTCCTCCGCGTTCGCCGGGTTCGTCGCGCCCATCAGCGTGCGCAGATCGGCGATAGCGTTCTCCTTCTCGAGCACCATGGGAAAGATCGGGCCGTTTGACATGAAGTCGGTCAGCGAGCCGAAGAACGGTCTCGCCGCATGCACATGGTAAAAACCCTCGGCCTGCGCCTTGGAGATGGAGATCTTCTTGATGCTGACGATCTTGAAGCCGGCCTTTTCAATCTCGGCCAGAATCGCGCCCGTGTACCCTTTGCGGACCGCGTCCGGCTTGACGATGCTGAATGTGCGCTGTGACATGGTGGTGGCTTCAACTCCTGTTTGCTGTGATCTGAACTCCATTGTATGGGAGCCCTTCAGCCTGCGGATGCCTTGCATTCCGCCATTGCATCTCACAGAACATTGCGCCCGGTACTGGTAGCGCGAGGAGAATCGATGGCAGACGGAATCGGCACGGAAAACAAAGGCGCGGACGCTGTTCCGCATGAGGATGGGCGCCCCGCCTATGGATCGAGCCACGGAATGTCAGGCCAGTATGGCGTCTCCGATAAACGCCGAGCAGAGCTGGCACAGATGGAAAGAGATGCCGGCACGGCACACGATGCGGGAACGGCGGATGAGAGATCGCAGAGTGACCGCACCGGCTCCGAACGTGACCTGAACCCAACCTCGGCGGAGCAGGTCGGCAACGAAACCGAACCTACCAACACGCAGGAGAACCCTTACTAGTCACACCGCCGCCTTCCCCGCGAGTTGTCTCCGCTCTGTTTCCGTCCTATCCTTTCCATGCATCACGATCGCGGACGAAAACAGGAGGCAGAATGGCGATTCCGAAGATGGGGCTCTTCCAAAACCTGAAGGATTTGGTCACAAAAGGTCCTTCCGGCATGGTGAACGAGCGGATGAAAGAGAGCCTCGAAGACGGCAATGAGTTGATGAATCTTGACCGCTCGGATCCAGAGGCGATGCGCGCTTATATGGCCCGCAAAAATGCCTCGATCGACAGCGTTCTCGGTGGCCACTTCGGCAAAAATCTTCTCTCCGACAAAAACCGCGCCGGCATCGAGCAGATGCAAAATC
>CAXTJC010000313.1:0-4468 GCA_964244225.1 uncultured Acidobacteriaceae bacterium | reverse complement strand
AAAGATGACTGCATGGTGGTTCGCATCGCCCAGCGGCACCGGCGCCGCCTGCCCCGGCATCCCACCCGGGCTCAGCGCGGCCGAGCCCAGCACCACCGCGCCCGCCGGCAGATAAAACTCGAATGGCTTGTCCGAGAACTGTGTCATTGGCGGCGTCGAACCGTTCTTCACAAAGAAGTTTTCTACGATCTTCAGCGTCTTTCCGGTCTCATCGGTCTGCAGCCGAATCACGTCCGCCTCAGCCGCCACGCCGGTTACCTTCGCCGCCGCCGTAAACACATCCACGTCGACCGCGCCCTGCGCCCCCGGCTGCACCGGCTTGAAGTAGTTCGCCTTATCGTGCGTCACCCGAACCAGGTGCAGCCCCTGCTCCGGCACCTCGACCGTGTAGCGCCCGCGCGCGTCCGTCTTCGTCCGCGCACTCTCCTGCATGCCCTGCGCCAGCCGCAGCAGCACCACATCGTCGTTGCCCGCCGGCTTGCCCGTGGTCTTATTCGTCACCACGCCGCTGATCGACTCAGCCCGCACACCCGCCGCACCTAGAAGGAACGCAACACCAGCCATCCCGAGCTTTAATAAATGGAGCTTCACAGTCACAACAACCTCTTCAATACATCGGCTCAAAACCAGATTTGTTGAATCAATCTCAGACCAGTTAAGGGCACGGCTTGAGCCGTGCTACAAGAGATTCGCCGGAACGCGGCTTTAGCAGCTGATGTGTGCAGGAAGCATGGACTTCTTTCGTTATTCCGCAGCAATTTGCTTCTCCAAATCACCCTCAAGCCAGCCTAATACAGTCTACCGTCCACGCCCCCTCTACCCCGCGCGTCCTTCAAGCACATCCATCTCGTGCAAAATCCCGGCCGCCTCATCCTCAAGGCCCGTCCGCTGCGTCTGGTAGTCCTCCTCCGGATACTTGCCCGCCTGGTACTCGAAATTCAGGTCCCGCAAATTGTCGTACACCGTCGTCTTGCGCTCTTCAAGGTAGTCCAGCCGCGTCTTCGCCCGCTGCTGAAACAGCCGTCCCTGCGGCCAGAACACGTATCCGAACAACACCAGCGTCAACACCAGAGCCGCAATCGTTCCCATCATGACATTTCTCCTGAAAGCGTATCCCAGGCCATGTTCGCCCGTACCATTTCTCTCAAGGAAAATGGCCTTAACTACAGCAAAACAGAGGCTCAGCATCAGGAGAAATGTTTTAGGACTCCGTCTCCCGCCGAATCCGGTCCCGCACCGAGCTGTGCTCGAGCGTTCCCGGCACGTAAGGCCCCAGCGCAGCCATCTGCGGCCCGCGCCGTCGCGTCCACAGCCTTACCAGCACGCCAGTACCAAAGGTGGCCAGCAGCGTCACCGAGATCGGCATGATCCACGCCACGCGATCGAACCCACCCCTGCTTGGCGAGGCCAGCACAACCGCGCCATACTTCGCCACAAACCAGTTGAAGACGCCCTCCTGCGGCAGCCCTGCGCCAATCTGCGTCTGCAGCTCCGTCAGCATCTTCGGCGAGACCGGGCACCCCACATGGTTGCACTCCAGCAGAATCTGCCCGCAGCCGCACATGCAGATCATGTTGTGCCCCATGCGGTTGAACCGTCCCTCAGGATTATCCGCGCCCAGCATCACCACCGCCATCAGGCAAGCCGCCGCCGCCTGCAGCCAGCGGCCTCGCGTCAGCAGGGAAGCCTTACGCATGGTGAACCTCAGCCTCGGCCGGAATCTCCACCCGCGCGGTCACCCGCTGCGCCGACCGCAGCAGGTTCGGCGCTAGGCCAACCAGCGTGCCGCACGCCACAATTCCCACGCCAATCCAGATCCAGTTGATCAGCGGGTTTAGAAACACCTTGATGATCGGCCGGTCCGTATCCGGGTTCTTGCCCTCGTAGATCACATACAGATCACTCGCCAGCGTCGAGTGGTTCGCCACCACCGTGGAGTTCGTCTGGCTTGCCTGGTAGAACCGCTTCTCCGGGGCCATCTGCGTAATCTTCTTGCCGCCTTTATAGACATCGAGCAGCGCATACTCGGTGTCGAAGTTCGCGTTCGAGTCCTGCGTAAAGCTCTGGCACACCAGCCGGTACGGCCCCAGCGTCATCTGGTCGCCAAACCCCATCTCCTGCTCGTGCTGCTGGTTGAACGCACCGCCCGCGATCCCGATAAACATCACCACGATACCGAAGTGCACCAGATACCCGCCGTACCGCCGCGTGTTACGCCGTACTAGCAGCACGCCCGAACTGAACAGATTGCGCCCGGTCTGCGTCCGCATCACACCCGCACCGCGCAGAAACTCCGCTGAGATCGCCGTAATCACGCCCGCGCCCAGCGTAAACGCCATCAGGCTGAAGAGCGTCGTCTGCCAGTCGTCGCCATCCTTCCACGGCTGCACGCCCGCGCTCATCAGACCCGCGCACGCCACCACCATAGCGATCCCCGGCAGCACAAAGTTTCGCCGGATCGTCTTCAACGACGTAGACCGCCACGCCAGCAGCGGCCCCACGCCCGTCAGCAGCAGCAGCGCCAGACCGATCGGCAGATTCACCCGGTTGTAAAACGGCGCACCGACAGTAGCTTTAGACCCCTGCACATACTCGCTCAGCACTGGGAACAGCGTGCCCCACAGTACCGTAAAGCATGCCGCCAGCAGCACCAGATTGTTGAACAGAAAACTCGACTCCCGGCTTACCAGCGACTCCAGATGGTTCTCGCTCTTCAGGTGGTCGCGCTGCCGGAAGAACGTAAACAAACACGCCGCAAACGTAATCAGCAGGAACCCGTAAAACCAGTTGCCGATCGACGATTGCGCAAAGGCGTGCACCGACTGCACCAGCCCCGATCGCGTCAGCAGCGTCCCCAAAATCGTCAGCATGAAGGTCGAGAAGATCAGCCACACGTTCCAGCTCTTCATCATCCCGCGCTTCTCCTGCATCATCACCGAGTGCAGAAACGCCGTCCCCGTCAGCCACGGCATCAGCGATGCGTTCTCGACCGGATCCCATCCCCAGTACCCGCCCCAGCCCAGCACCGCGTACGCCCAGTGCATCCCCAGCACGATCCCGCAGGTCAGAAACAGCCACGTCACCATTGTCCATCGCCGCGTAATGTGAATCCACTTCTCGCCCGGATACCGCATCATCAGCGCGCCCAGCGCAAACGCAAACGGCACCGCAAACCCCACATACCCCAGGTACAGCATCGGCGGATGAATCACCATCTCCGGATACTGCAGCAGCGGGTTCAGCCCGAAGCCATCCTGCGCCACCGGCCCCGGCTCAATCGCAAACGGCGGTGCCGCAAAGTTCAGCAGCAGCAGAAAGAACACCTGTACGCCCGCCAGAATCGTTGACGCATACGCGCTCAGCCGCACATCCACCCGGTGCTTCAGCCGCAGCACAAATCCATATGTCGCCAGCAGCCACGCCCACAGCAGCAGCGATCCCTCCTGCCCCGACCACAGCGCCGAAAACTTGTACGCCGGGTGCAGCGCGCGATTGGTATGGTGCAGGATGTACTGCACGGAAAAGTCGTTCGTATACGAAGCCCACACCAGCGCAAACGCAGCCCCGCTCACCGCGATAAAGCTCGCCAGACCCGCTCGCCGGGCCGTCTCGCCCAGCCGGTCCGCAGCCGCATCCCCACCATCGCCGGCCACTCTCTGCCGCCACAACGCGACTCCGCCGAACACCAGCGTATACGCACTCAGAACAAGTGATAGCAGCAGGGCAAAGCTGCCGAACTCCGGCATAGGATGGATTGGCATAAGCCTCCAGAGTCTATTCTCTCAGCCGCTCGCCCCGCGCCGCAACGTCCGGCGGATGGAGCTTTCAGTGCATCATCAGGAGGGCACTAAACCATCGGTAGCAGCGTATCCACATTCGCCAGCAGCATATCCGGCATCAACGGCTTCATCCGGAACGTCACCCGCAGCCCCTCATACTCGTCCTCGGCCTCCTCTAACCCGCTGATCACCATCACCGGCATCGCCGGCGCCAGCGCGCGTAGCTCCCGCGTAAAGCTCGCCCCGTTCATCTCCGGCATCAGGTGATCCGTAATCACCAGCCCGATTCGCTCGGGAAAGCTATCCTGGCGAAACTGCTCGAGCGCCCGCAGCGGGCTCAGAGCCGCAATCACGTGGTATCCGGCGCGCCGCAGAATCGTCTGCCGGATCGCGGCCTGCACCGCGTTATCGTCGATCAATAAAATAGCGGGACGATCCATACAGCTGGCTGCTCCAAAGGCTCTTCATGCGTGCAGTCGTAAAGTTTGCAACGCAAAGTCAGCGCGCACTCTCGACGCTCTTATCGGCTTTGGATGCGCAAAGTAGCCGCCGCGTGCTTCGCGTACCATAAGCGATACAAAATCTCACGCCGTCCTCGCGCTACTCCTCTGGCACCATCATGTCGCCGGAAACGTCTCCCGCAGCCGAAAACGCACTTCGTTCTTCGAGGATCTTCTGTGTCGCTCTCT
>CAXTJC010000312.1:0-4469 GCA_964244225.1 uncultured Acidobacteriaceae bacterium | reverse complement strand
GCGGAAGTCTCCACGCACTGTTGCCGATGTAATTGATATTCGCGGTGAGCCCGCCTATGGGGCGCTCAAGACCGGCGTTCCAGCTGCCGAGATAGGCGTTGCCGAAGTGCACGTCCACGCTGCCGACATTCAGCGGAGCGATCTGGTTCGCCGGCGTCAGAGCGGCCAGATCGCGCTCATAGCGATCCTGATCGAACACGGTGTTGGCGGCCACGGAAGTCGTCCTGTTGTCAGGAAAGATGTCGGCGCCGGCCGGCGTATACGCGCGGGGCAGCTCCGCCGAGGTGATCCTAAGACTCGATGGAATGGGAACGGCGGCGGTCGACGTCACACGCGGATAGATCACGAACGGGGAGCCGCCGGTAAGCTGGTTGTCCTGCCAGATGTTGGGCGGAATGCTTGTAACTCCGCCGCCGGCGTGAAGCAGAAGCTTCGGTGTAAGACGGACATCCAGCTGCCCACGCGGAGCCCAGTTGAAACGATTCTCGTATGCCGGTTGTGGGTTTACGACAAACACCTGGCCTAGTCCAGTGCCGGTAAAGCGAAGACTCGATGTCCTGTGAGCGCGCTCTTCAATAGAGCTGTAGCGCTCATAGCGCAGGCCATAGTTCAAGGTGTAGCGATTGGAGATCTTCCAGGTGTCTTCCACCCAGAGGCCTCCAGCGTTGCGGCTCGTGGCGGCCGGTCCGATGTGTTCGCCGCCCGAGGCTATCGCTGGAGCCACGGCCACCGAGTAGGTAAAGGCGCTACCGCTCAGCAGGCTGGAGAGCGTATCCGGAAGCGGGTCGCCGCGATGAATCACATGCGCCCCGGACTGCGACTGAAGCTCAAGAGGAGAAAACGCAGTACCACCGCCGAAGTCAAACTCGCCATTCGGGCTCGTACCAAAGTAGCTTGTGTCGCGATTGAGGCGCAGCTCACCGCCAGCTTTCACACTGTGGTTGTGTGTCGTAAAGGTGAGGGACTGACGCAGCGCGAAGAGGTTGTTGAACGCCGCGGTCACGGTGCCGGCGGCAGAGTTGAAGGACTCGAACAGGCCGTCATTGAACTTGAGCGCGGGATCCGCGCTGTTATTGGTGTGAAAGGTTGGCGTCGTACGCATGATGTCGAGCTGCGTCTCCAGCAGCACGCGCGGCGATGCAGTAAATGCATAATCAAATACCGCATTGCGCTGATGATCGCGATACTGAACGCCGAAGGTCGGATCAAGAAGGGTCTGGTCCGGGTTGGTGACGGGACCGATCAGGTTGTCGAACGAGACGCGCGTGAACAGATGGGTGCGTGCTCCTGCCTGATGATCCAGCCGGACGGAGATCTGGTCCGCGTTGGTCACGACCTTCGCCGATGCCGCGTAGGTGTGCACACCATATGCGCCCGCAGCATAGTTGGGCAGCGGATAGCGGGCAAGCGCGCGAGCGACTCGGGAGTCGACCGGGATAAGGAGCGGGTCGCCGGGAAATGCGGTCGCGTCTATGCCGGCGCGCTCCTCGGCCGTGGGTACGGGAAAGACCTGCGTGGTGCCAAGAACCTGGCGCAGCGCCTGAAGCTCAAGAAAGAAGAAGGTGCGGTTCCGGCCGTCGTAGATAGAGGGAACAACGACGGGGCCGCCGGTCGTCAGGCCGAACTCGTTGCGGCGAAAAGGCGGGATGCGGCCGGGATTGATCGGTGTGGCATGGTCGAAGTAGTTGCGGGCATCGAGCGAGGAGTTGCGCAGAAACTCAAAGATCGATCCGTGCAGCGCGGCGGTGCCCTGGCGTGTCGTGATGTCGGTATACCCGGAGGCGCCGCGGCCGATCGTCGCCGGGAGATAGCCCGATCGGGAGTCGATGGCTTCGATTGCGTCGACATTGAAGTTCGAGAAGGTAGAGCCGCCCATCTCGGGGTCGCTGGTCTCCGCGCCGTCCATGGCAAACGTCGCCTCAACCCCGCGCTGGCCGTTGATGGCGAACTGCGGCGTTAGATTCGTGCCATTGGCATCGGTGCTGGTGCCCACCGCAAGCAGAAGCAGCGCACTGAAGTCCCTCTTGTTGAGCGGAATCTCACTGACCGACGCGCTTGATAGCTGCTCGCCGCCGCCATGGCTGACGGCTTGCTGATCGACGAACGTAACGAGCAGCGCGGCGCCGCTTGCTGCCGTAAGAACAACGGCTCGGGGTTGAGCCGTAAGCGCCAGCGGCTGGGCAGCGTGCAGGGTCTGACCCGCATAGCTCGCGGTCAGCGCATACGTATCCGGAGCAACTGGTGAGAAGCGAAAGCGTCCGTCCGAGTCGGTCATCGCCGTCTGATCGATCGCCTGTGCGTGTAGCTTGATCGAAGCTCGAGAGATAGGTACCCCGGATGCATCTATCAGCGTTCCCGCCCAGACGAATGGCGCGACCGGCGCTGATCCCTGAGACCACATGCATCGGGAATCAATCAGCCCCAAAAGAAGACCGGCCGGTATCAGCCAACGAAACAAATACTTCACCCTCAACATGGCCGGAATCCTATGCGCACTTCGCTCCTGACAGCTGCTTCTCTCAAAAAAACCCTGCATTTGTCGGCATCTGAAGTATAAGCTGGCGCCCCAGTTTCGTAAGCTATGGGGACCGCGGCGGAGCTATTTTGACCCGGGAAATTGCGCCAGATCCGCTGCTGTATGACTACTTCCTTGCGCGGAGTCATTGAGAAACAAACAAGGGAGGCGCAGGGCCTCCCTTATCTTTGACGTTCGCAGGAACTTTAGAACTGCACCCGCCCCGAGAACTGCAGCTGCCTCGGGTTACTGTCACCATTGGGAAAGGCTCCATTTGTGATTGAGCCGCCCTGGTCAATATTGTTGCTGGAGTTACCTGAGGTATTCTGCGGTATGCCGAAGTTGATGTGATTGAAGGCGTTGAATCCATCCGCTCGCAACTGCAGAGTCGTCTTTTCGCGGATTGTAAAATTCTTCTGAACCGAGATGTCGGCGTTGAAGAAGCGGGGTCCAAACACCGTATTTCTGCCCACATTGCCAATCTGATTTTGGGCCGGCTGTGTGAATGGTCCACTTCCATTGAGGTTGTATGCGTCATAGAAGGACAAGCCGTTCCCAGGACTGCCAGTAATGTGCGAGTGGAACTGATGAGTGTCACCGTTCACGCGATTCGGCGCGTCCGACGGCACCTGTTGGCCGTAGCCGGAATACCCCAGGGTAAAGGGTAAGCCGCTCGAATACGTAATCACCGGGCTGATCTGAATACCGCCAACAATCTGCTGAATAAAGCCGGGTGCATTGCCGAAGAGGACCTTATTTTTGCCGAAAGGCAGCTCGAGAAGTCCATACACGATCACCTGCTGTTGGCGTAATGCACTTTCGCGACCCGCTACGATGTGCTTGTCCCACGACGAGTAGTTCGTGATATCGCTCAGTGCCTGCTGCCAGGCATAGTTCGCGTTTAGGCTCACGCCATGCGAGAACTGCTTCGTAAGCGTCGCCTGGAGCGCATTGTAGTGCGTGTCCAGATTGTCGCTGAAGGACGTAATATCGCTTGTCCAGCCGCAGTCACCCTGAGGAATACCCTTCGGTGTGGCATAGTTGGCATCCGCGCACGCGGCGAGCCTTCCGCCATAGTAGCGCCGCAGAAGATTCTGATTGTTGACCGCGCCTCCGGGACCAAAGCCGTTAGCATCATACGATCCCGCCGGAAGAGTCGGATCCCAGTGAAGCGCCTGGCCGTTGTAGCTCTCCGCTCCACCTAAAGCAATTGCCGCCTCATTGGGATTAGTCGTGTTGCCCGAGTTATCCCCGAAGGTATGTGTGCCCTTATTCCCGACATATGCCAAAGTCATCGACAGGGTTGGATTTAAGGACTGCTGAATGGATAAGTTCCAGGCATCCAGAGTAGGCAGCCGTAATGTGGTCGGCCGTGCCCGCGAAGTAACGGCATATCCTGGATTCGGAAGCAAGCCGTTCGACGGAACGACGGTTTGTGTTGGTGCCGGCGGCCCTGATGCCAACTGAAATGCCGAATCCGTGCCACTCGAAGTATTGGCCTGATTCTGCAGGACTGGTAGATTCTGGGTGGCCGCATGGCCGAAGATCGATCCGAAGACGCCGATATCAAAGCTCCGTCCATATCCGGCGCGAACCACCGTCTGCGGTGTCGCCTGGTAGGCCACACCCAACCTGGGGTTCCACGTATTCTGGCCTAACTTATAGTTCATACTCGAATCGACATTTCCAAATCCGGCAACCTGCAGGTAGCCCGTCGTTGGATTTAGCAGCGCGCCATTTCCCTTCCCGTTCACCTTCTCCGGGAAGTAGAACTCGTAGCGGGCACCCAGGTTCAGCGTCAGCTTCTGAGTCGCGCGCCAGGTGTCCTGTGCATAGAAGAAGTCGCGCTTCTGGAATTCCTTCGCGTTTGTGGAAGTGCTCACGTAGCGGTTGAACTGCGTAACCTGTCCGGTCACCAGTGAGGCAAACCCCAGACCGGTGCTGCCGTTGTTTC
>CAXTJC010000311.1:0-4473 GCA_964244225.1 uncultured Acidobacteriaceae bacterium | reverse complement strand
CTGGCCGGATGCTCCAGCAGCGGACGGCTGCGGGCGGCGCGAACTACATCGCAGCGGAGAGTCTGGCCGGTGGAGGAGTCACCGTGCTGGCGGCAGCGGCCCCCGAGCCGGCGATCAGGACGCGGATGCGGCGGGTGGGATTTCAGGTGTTGGCCGGGCGCACGGAAGGCTCGCTGGCTATGCTGCGGGGTGGAGCGAAAGGGGCAATGCTGCCGTTCGGGGTCTGCGCGCCACAGGCCTGCCATGAGGTTCTGGCGGCGTGGAAGGATGAGGATGCGGCGCTGGCGGACGAGAAGTACAGGCGGATAGAGCGGGCCGCTGCCGTTCTTGAAGAAGAGATGGGCGTTGCGGGATTGAAGGCGGCCTGTGACCTGAACGGCTACTTCGGTGGATCGCCGAGGCTGCCGGGTTTGCCGCTGTTGCGAGATCAACAGGTGGAGGTACAGCGGCTGATGGGTGGCATGCGGAACTAGGGGCACTCATCACATCAGAGCAGGAAGCAAGGTAAGGCAGAAGCAGATCCCTGCGGGATGACAATTAGAGCAAAGTTCCTGAAGGTGTGTAGCCGGTATAAGTAAGCTGCAGGTCTCTCCACTTCGCGAGACGAAAAGGCCGTCTCGCTCCGGTCGAGATGACATCTCTATACCAAGGAGAACACTGCTCTAAAAAGGATTCGTGTGACGCTTGGAGTCTACTAGTCGTTTGCGCGCGGCTTGACGGGGACTCCAAGGCCGCTGAGTTTGCTGCGGGCCTGTAGGGCTTCAGGAGAGTTGGGGAAGCGCTGGATGAGAGAGCGGAGCTCGCGGACGCCGGCATCGTTCTGCTTGAGCTGGATGAGGGCCTGGCCTTTGTGCAGATGGGCGGCGGGCACCTTGTTGCTCTCCGGATACTGCTCGAGCACGCGATCGTAGTCTTTGATGGCGGCTCCGTAGCGGGCGCCGCGATAGTCCATCTCGCCCTGGTAGTAGAAGGCGTTGCCGGAGAGCGGGTTGTCGGGGTAGGCGCGGGTAAGGTCGGTAAACTCCGCTTCGGCGAGACCGTATTTTGCGGCCATGTAGTCGCCTAGCGCGGTTTTGTAGAGTTGGTCCGCGGGAGGATTGGAGCCGGTCGAGGCTGCCTGGGGCGCGTTCAGGCTGCCATCATTAGGAACGGCCGCGGAGGGCTTGCCGCTGCGGCGGACGGGTGCGGTGTCGGATGGGCCGCTCGAGGTTGGACCGGAGGCCGGAAGAGAGCCGGTGCTGGTGTCGGCTGCAGGCGCGGACGGCGCGCTCAGGGGAGCGGACGAGGCCGTCGGAGACGGGCTGCCGAGGGACTGCTGCTGGTTCTGCACCTGCTGGACGAGCTTTTCGAGGCGTCCAAGGCGGGTCTTGATTTCATCGAGTGAGTCGTTCAGGGACTGGACTTGACCGGAGACCTGGTCAAGCTTGCCGCCGCCGGCCTCCTGCTGTGTCTGCATCTGGCGCTGCAGCGAGTCGACGGTGCCGGCCATCTTGCTGGTCTGGTCGGCGGTCTGCTGCACCAGATCCTTAAGCACGCCCATGCGCTCGTCATTCGATTGCTGCAGCCGCGCGACGGAGTCCTGGAGCTGCTGGATCTGCGTCTGGAGCTGGATCATGTCCTTGCTGACCGCAAAGGCGGGCGAGGCTGGGAGGATGGCGACGGAGAGCAGGAGGGGAGCGAGCCGGGAGAGTCTGAGGACCATACGTTCAACCTTGAGGACAGCCGGAGGAGGCGATTACGAGGAAAAGCAACGCAGCCGCGCTCAGGAGAGACGCGGCTGCACTGGCGGACTGACGTTTAGAGCATTTCACCTGATGCTGTGCCGCTGTTCAACTACAGTGGAGGCCATTTTCCTTGAGAGAAATGGCATGGATGAATGTGACCCGGGATACACCTTCAGGAGAAATGCTTAGCGATCGAGCGAGAACTGAGCTCGGCGATTCTGCTGCCAGCAGCTTTCGTTCGACTCCGAGCAGAACTGCTTTTCCTTGCCGTAGGAGACGACGCGCAGCCGCGAAGGAGCGATGCCAGCTGATACGAGCGCCTGCCGCGCGGAGTTGGCGCGATTCTCGCCGAGGGCCAAGTTGTATTCGGCCGAGCCGCGCTCGTCGGAGTAGCCGCCGATGATGACGCGGATGGACGGGTGGCTTGCCAGATAGGCAGAGGCAGTGGAGGCAGCCTGCTGGGCATCGGGACGCAGCTCATAGCTGTCGTAGTCGAAGAAGGCGTCCGGCACGGCCTGGTGGAAGGCAGCGTCCGAGCCCATGTCGCCTGCGTTATCCGCGGTCGGAGCGGTTGGCGCCGAGGCGACGCGAACGGTCACGCGGACGTTGGCTTCGGTCGACGTACCGGCATCGTTCTTCGCGACAAGGGGGAAGTTGGTCGAGTTCGACGGCGAGACGGTCTGCGTGCCGTTGACGGGCACCTGGCCGATGCCGTCGATGGTGACGGCGGAGGCACCAGTGGTGCGCCAGTTGAGGACGACGGACTGGCCGAGATCGATCGAGAGCGGATCCGCGCTGATGGTGGCGGTCGGCGTGGCTCCGGAGGTATCGGCGGTGGGGCCCAGGGTGGAGGGATTCACGCCACTGGATTTCTTGTGGCAGCCGGCAAGGGCGGCCATTGCGGTGACGGCGACAGCCGTGGTCAAAACGTTTCTCCATCGAGCGGACAACATCATCGAACTCTCTCCTGCTCTGCACTCGGCAGAGGTCATCTTTTATGTGCCGGCATGGCGGCGGTATACGGTATAGCTTACTTCCAACTCCAGTTTGGCATGTCCGCACCGGCTCCGGTGAGGGCTCGCCGCTGGGTTCCGTCGGCGAGCATGGTCATGACGGTGGTGTCGCCGGCGCGTCCGTTGCCGGAGTTGGCGAAGACGAGATGGCGGCCATCAGGCGACCAGGACGGGAAGTCGCAGCGGCCGATGTCGTGCGTGAGCTGAATCCAGCGCTTGCTCGCGACTTCCATCACGTAGATGTCCTGACCGCCGGGCGCGCCCGGGCCGTACTTGCGGTTCCAGGCAAAGGCGATGAACTGGCCGTTCGGCGACCACGAGGGTGAGGTCGCGTAGCCGCCGTCGGTCATGCGCTGCACGCCGGAGCCGTCGGTCTCCATGATGTAGAGCTGCGGAAGACCGGTGCGGCCGCTGATCCAGGCGATCTGCGCGCCGCTCTTCGGGTTGTAGGTGGGCGAGACGTCGGGTCCGTGAAAGTTCGTGACCCGGCGGGAGGAGCCGCCGGTTGAATCGGCGATCCAGATCTCGGGGTCGCCCGAGCGCGAGGAGGAGTAGGCGAACTCGCGGCCGTTTGGCGACCAGGCAGGCGAGAGATTGGTTCCGCCGGCGATGGGCAGGGTGACCATGCGGCCGAGCAGGAGCGAGAACATGCGGATCTGGAAGCCGTCGCGGCCGAGTGACGAGAAGGCGACGCGGGAGTTATCCGGTACGACGCGCGGGGAGATGGAGACGGTGCCGAGGCTGGTGATGGCGTGTGGGTTCGCGCCGTCGTAGTCCATCGACCAGACCTCTTTATTGCCGCCGCCGAACTTGATGTAGAAGATTTTGGTCTCGGCGATGCCGGGGATGCCGCCGCCCAGACGGAAGATGATCTCATCGGCGAAGCGATGGGCGATCTGGCGGGCGGAGTCCTCGGTCGCCTCTTCGCTGTACTGCTTGGCCAGCACCTGCGGGAACTGCGCGTTCTTGGCGTCGAAGAGATAGCCCTGCACGGTGACACGGCCACCCTGGGCGGCGAGCGAGCCGAAGGCCACCATGGCGGCGGAGGAGGGCGACGCGGACCACTGCGGCAGGCTGATCTCTTGAGGAGATCCAGGTGTCGCCTGCGGCTGTAGGCTCTTTGAGACGATATCGAAGATGCCGGCGGCGGTGAGGTCGCTTGCGAGCGTGGCGTCAAAGGCCTGCTTGAGCGGGCCGGTCTGGGCGTCCGCCGAGGCCGGCTTGAAGTCTGCAACGGCGATGCGGATGCGATCGGCGCCGCTCGAGGTTTCGGTATGGAAGGTATCCTGCGCCGGCAGACAGACGGCAAGGACGACGAGGGTGATGAGGCCGGAAAAGACACGGCGCAAGTGCGGGACGGATCGGGACACTCTGAACATGCACACCTATGGTAGCCGCAAAGTGTGCTGCAGGGAGCAGGAAAGCGGAGGTCTACTGCTGACGGTAATCAAAGGCGTAGTCGACCGTGATGTGATCGCCGGCGGGAAGCGGGCCGAAGCCTTCATCCTGCACGCGCTGAACGGCGCGCTTCGCGGACTGATCGAGCGAAGGCGAGCCGCTGGCGCCTTCGACACGGATGTTCGACGGGATGCCGTCGCGGTTGATGTCGAAGACGATGGTGACGCGCTTGCCTTCGCTCGCGCGGGGGTCGGCCTCCTGAGTAAACCAGTTCTGGGCGACCTTACGATTGACGATGTTGACGTAGTAGGCGAAGCGCGCGCCGAAGGCCCGGTCTT
>CAXTJC010000310.1:0-4485 GCA_964244225.1 uncultured Acidobacteriaceae bacterium | reverse complement strand
GTAGATGGCTATAACTATTGCGGCGCGCTTGAGGTTTTTGAGCTTGGGGTGCTCGATTTCGCGGTTGACCTGCGCGAGGGACTCTTCACCGCTCATGGCGAGGACGGAGTGGCCGAAGGCCATCAGCACGCCGAAGAGACCCAGGGTGCGGAGAAAGCTGGTGTTCTTGAGGAAGCCTACGGCGTCCTTGCTGAAGTGCAGGTTGGAAGGGGTGGGCCAGGGCGGCAGATGCGCGCCGTTGTGGATGGCGGAAAAGATCCCCCAGCCGAGCAGCAGAACCACCATGACGGTGGTTATCTGCATGACCTTAAGGGCCTTGTCGCTGGACTCCTCGATGCCTTTGATGTTCTGCCACCAGAAGTAAATAGTGACGACGGCAGCGATGCAGGCGGAGGTAGCGTTTACCGGCAGGTGCCGCAACGTGCCATCGGCATGCTGTATCAGCCCAAGAAAGAGACTGTGGCGCTGCAGCAGCTGAAGGAGTTCGTTGAGCAGGCCGACAACGTACTGGCCGGCGGAGACGCCCGAGATGGGGCCGGTCAGGATGTAGTCGAACATCAGCGCGGAGACGGAGAGCTTGGCGAAGGTGCCGCCGAGGGCTTCCTTAACGATGCGGTAGACACCGCCGCGGGTGAACATGCTGCAGCTCTCAACGTAGACCGCGCGGACGGCGAAGGAGAAGAGCATGACGCCGAGGATGAACCAGGGCGCGGACTTTCCTACAGCCTCTTCGGCGATGCCCCCTGCGTAGAAGGCGGAGGAGCCGAGATCGTTGAGGACGATGGCCGCGGCGCGCCAGAAGGAGATAAAGGTCAGCATGACGGACGATGCGATAACGAGACGAACGCGCTGCGTCTGGGCTTCGGAACGTCGTGGTTTAGCGAAGGGCATGTTGAGAATCAGATTCCGGAGGGGCGATGGGAGAGGGACACGGCGCGGGAGCGCTGAGAGAGGTAGCCCGGAGAAGAGAGGTCTGGGCGCTGGGACCGCACCCTAAACCAGCGTCGTCGCGGCTGATGCCTCATTCTTCATCCTCGAAGAGTTCCTTTAGGTCTTCGACAAAGCTGATGGCGATGACGACCACCGAGCCTGCCATACCGAAGAAGAAGAGAGGCACGACTATGTGTGCCACGAGACGAATGACAAGATCCATCGTATTGCGATTGTACCGCCAAACGGGTTGGGCGCTGCGACTGGGTTGGTGAGGCGGCAGTGGTAGCCTACTGAGGTTATGCGACGGGTGCCCTTGGGGCTGTGGGGTCTGGCGGTGCTTTCGGGTGTGCTGCAGGTGCTGCCGTTCCCGATAGCGGGGCCGGTGCCGCTGTGGCGGACGCACATCTGCTGGGTGGCGCTGACGCCGCTGCTGTGGGCGCTGGTTGGGAATGCGGATGACGGGCGGCCAGTGAACCGGCTGCAGGGCGCGGCGCTGGGATATGTTTCGGGCTTCATCTGGTACATGGGAAGCTGCTACTGGATCTATCAGACGATGCATGTGTATGGGGGGCTGGCGGAGCCGATCGCCGCGGTGATTGTGGCGCTGTTCAGCCTCTACGTGGGGCTGTATCACGCTCTGTTCGGGGCGCTGATGGCGACGGTGCGGAACTCGCGGCTGGGCCGGCAGGGCGCGCTACTGCTGGTGCCGGTGATCTGGGTCGCGGTAGAGCTGGCGCGGTCGAGGATCACGAGCTTTCCGTGGAATCTGCTCGGGGTTACGCAGGTGGATAATCCGCTCTTGCGGCAGATCGCGCCCTGGACCGGGGTCTGTGGTATTTCGTTTGTTATCGCTGCGGTGAATGCGTTGTGGCTCTTGCGGATCAGCGTGCGGGAGCGGCGATGGACACGGCCTGCACTGGCGGCGTTAGGAGTGGCCATCGTTCCCGGGTATACCTTTGCGCTGCTTCATCCCAGGCCGCGGGCGCGGTTGGTGGAGACAGGATCCGCGACACTGCTGCAGGAGAATCTGGACGTAGGCGCAGTAGAGGTACAGCCGCTGGAGAGCGAAGAGCAACTACTGGAGAAGTTTGCCGCGCTGAGCCGTCAGCCGGCGGCGACCCTGCTGAGCGGAATGCCGGATGTTGTGGGGACGCGCGTGATCGAACGGCCACGCAGATTGGTGCTGGATCCTGCGCAGCCACCGCCACCAGCAAACGGACATGAGGGAGGTCTTGCGCCGTTGCTTGGTGGCGCGTACGAGCGGAGTGATCTGGTGGTGTGGCCGGAGTCGCCCGCGCCCTTCAAGGAGGGCGAGCCGGCGTTTCGGCAGGCGATGAGAACGCTGGCGCGGCAGATGGGAGCACCGGTCATTGTCGGAAACATCGGTATTGGCGAGACGCACGATCGGGCGAAGCTCAGAGGAGTGGACACCTATAACTCGGCTTCGTTCATACGGCCGGATGGCAGCTTTGCGGGTCGCTACGACAAGATGCATCTGGTGCCGTTTGGCGAATATGTGCCGTACAAGGAGCTTTTTTTCTTTGCCGGCAGCCTGCTGGCGGAGGTGGGCACCTTTGAGCCGGGCGTGAAACGCGATGTCTTTGCGAGCGGCGGCCATACCTTCGGGACCTTCATCTGCTATGAGTCAATCTTTGGCGATGAGATCCGAGAGTTCTCGAAGATGGGCGCGGAGGTGCTGGTCAACATATCAAATGACGGGTGGTACGGCGATACGAGTGCGCCGTGGCAGCACCTGAATATGGTGCGGATGCGGGCGATCGAGAGCCATCGCTGGGTGCTGCGGTCGACGAATACCGGGATTACGTCGGTGATTGATCCGGAGGGTCGCGTGGTGGCGGCAGCGCCGCGGCATATTCGCACGGCGATCCGGGTGTCGTTCGGCTATGAGCATGACGTGACCTTCTATGCGCGGCATGGGGACTGGCTGCCGTGGGGATGTGCTGTGGGGACAGTGCTGGCGGTAGGGTTTGCTGAGTGGTCGCGGCGAAGTTTGGCCGCCTAGCAGAAGTGGAGCTGGTGAGCTGTGCGTTCCGGCTGGCCCTGCTTACGACGGTTCAAAACGCGAGAGCCACGGAGTAAGCTTAGAGCATGGCGAGCGCGATCCAGATCACGGTTTCAGAGTACCTGCAGACCAGCTATCGACCGGACTGCGAGTATGTCGATGGCAAGATCCAGGAGCGAAATACGGGGAAGCGGGAACACGCGAGAGTTCAGGCTTTGCTGGCGGCGTGGTTTATCGCTCATGAGACGCTCTGGTCTGTAATTGCGCTGACAGAGGCGCGGACGTGGGTCGCCCCGAATCGCGTGCGTGTTCCGGATGTGGCGCTTACATCGCTCGCGCCTCAAGGAGAGGTGCTTACAGAAGCTCCTATCCTGGTTGTCGAGATACTCTCGCCGGACGACAGTTACTCCGACACCGAGCAGAGAGCCAGCGATTATCTCGCGATGGGCGTACAGGCAGTGTGGATCATTGATCCGCGTACCAGAACGGGGCGGATGTGCGCGGGCCAGTCTGCGGAGCAGTTGTGGACCGCCGCGACGAGGCTTGAGGTCAGCGGCACGCCGATCTTTGTCGAGCTGGACGAGATCTTCCGCTATATAGAGACCACCGCGCCATAGCAGAGAAGCTTAGGAATCGACTTAGCACAGCATGTCCATGCACTAGAATCGATACCTATGTTGACTGATCTTGAGTACACCTACTCCCCGGTCCGCGAGCGAGTGCGCGAGCTGCGGGAGTACCTTTGACTCGGCCCGGCTGAAGCGCGAGCTGGGTGTGATTGAAGAGAAGATTGCCGATCCGACGGTGTGGGCTGATGCGGCTCGATCTCAGCCGCTGATGCGCGAGCGCAAACGGCTGGAGACGCTGCTGGCGGATGATGCCGAGCTGCAGCGGCGGTCAGATGATATCGAGGCTTATTTTGAGCTGGCGCGCGAGGGCGAGCCGGTCGATGCGGACCTGGAGCGAGAGATTCCCGGGCTGATCGCGACCACCGAGAAGCTTGAGACGAAGACCATGCTCTCGGGCGAGACCGATGCTCTCAACGCGATTGTGGTCGTGCATCCGGGGGCCGGCGGGACCGAAAGCCAGGACTGGGCCGAGATGCTGATGCGCATGTACCTGCGATGGGCGGAGCGCGAAGGCTTCAAGACGGAGCTGAATGAGATTCAGGATGGCGACGAGGCGGGGATCAAGTCGGCGACGTTTACCATCTCGGGTGAGTTTGCGTTTGGGCTGCTCACGGGAGAGACGGGCGTGCATCGGCTGGTGCGGATCTCGCCGTTTGACTCAGCTAAGCGGCGGCACACCAGCTTTGCCAGTGTGTTTGTGAGCCCGGAGATCGACGCCACGATCGTGATCGACATCAAGCCGGAGGACCTGCGGATCGACACGTACCGGTCAGGTGGCAAGGGCGGCCAGCATGTGAATACGACGGACTCGGCGGTGCGGATTACGCACCTACCGACCGGGCTGGTCGCCGGCTGCCAGAACGAGCGCTCGCAGCACAAGAACAAGGAGCGGGCGATGAA
>CAXTJC010000309.1:0-4498 GCA_964244225.1 uncultured Acidobacteriaceae bacterium | reverse complement strand
CGACATCGCCACCGTCCACATCGGCTACATCACCTACGGCCGCGATCGCGACACCACCTACGCCAACGCCACCAAGCTCTCAAACGCCATCATCCAGGCCCTTACCGAGTCCGGCGTCCCCGCCGATTCGATCGAGAGCGACAACCAGTCGCTCGAGCCCACCCAGAACTTCCAGGTCGAACGCCTCTCGCCCGCCGAGGCCGCCAACCGCAAGTACCAGGTCCAGCAGTCCTGGCTCGTCCGCACCGCCTCCGCCAACGCGGCCAAGCTCCTCGACACCGCCGTCCTCGCCGGAGCCAACCAGTCCGGACAGATCGACTGGTCGCTCAAGGACGAGTCCGCCTCCACCGCCGCCGCCGCCTCCCGCGCCATCCAGCACGCCCACCGCGTCGCCATCCAGATGGTCTCCGGCTTCGGCGGCAAGGTCGGCGCCCTCCTCTTCGCCTCAAACGAGAGCGAGTCCTCCACCGTCCGCCCCGTCCCCATGATGGCCATGCACAAAGCCGCCAGCGAGAACGAGCCACTCGCCATCAGCCCCCGCCGCATCGAGCGCTCCGTCACCGTCCGCGCCATCTTCGCCATCGAGTAGCGCAGACCTGCCTCATCTGCATTTAGGCCGCTGATTTTCTTGTTTGTCATTCCGACCGAACCCTGAGCCTGCCGAAGGAAAGTGGAGGAACCTGCTTCATCTGGATCAGGTGGGCTGCCTTTCTTGTTTGTCATTCCGACCGGAGCGAAGCGCAGTGGAGGAACCTGCTTCTCTGCCGGGAACGCAGACGCCTGCCTCGCGCAACCCGCTCAATCTACGTTTGCGTCTCCGGAATCACACCCCACCGCCGCCCCAGCCCCCTCGCCGCCACCGCCACACCCTGCACCTCCACCGCCCGCCCCGTTCCCGGCAGCCCGCACAGCATCACCGCATACACAAACCAGTAAAACGCCATCACCGGAATCAGGTTCGTCGCGCCGTCGCTCGTCGATACGATCACGTACAGGATCAGCCCCTTCGCCGCCGCGTTCCGCACCGGATCCCGCAGGATCCCCGGCCGCGTCATCACCAACATCAGCGGAAAGAAGAACAGCAGCAGCAGCGTGCCCAGGCCGACGTACCCATAGTTCCCCAGCGCCGAGACAAACAGCACCTCGGCAAACCCGTTCAGCGGAACGCTCGGCAGCAGCGACGCCGCCGCGACCGTATCCAACTCGCCCACCCGGCCGCCCAGCGTCGGATCGAACAGAAACGAGAGCGAGTACGAACTCGCAAACCGCGCCGCAAAGATCGCCATGGCAGTTCCCGCCACAAACAGGATCGGCTTCAGCGCGCGCCGCAGATTCACCCGCGGAAACGTCATCGACAGCTCGATCATCGGCCGCGCCAGCGAGAGCATCTGCTCGATCACCAGACCCGCCCACACCGTGCGCGAAAGCGTCAGCAGCAGCGCCAGCCGCACCGTCATCCGCCGCCACCGCTTCGCTTCGAGCAGACTGTACAGCGGCAGCAGAATCAGCGTCGCCACGCCGTACACGTTGCCGTTGTTGTACGTCGAGATCAGCTTGATGAACGCGCCGCGCGCATTGTGCTTGGTCAGCTCGATCAGCCCATAGTCCGCCAGGTTCACCGTCAACATCGGGATCTCGATGATGTGTCCGGTCAGCGGCTTCCAGAAGAAGAGAAACAGGCCGTACACCGCGGCCCAGAACACACATCCGCAAAACAGCCGCTGAAATCTCCCCCGGTCAAGCGCCGGAAAGAACGGCGGATAGACGAACAGAAACAGAAACGGCAGAGCGAAAAAATTCACAAACAAACTGATCAGATACTCAAGCGTCGCAAACCCATTGGCCGAGTAGCTGTATAAAAAGATCGCCTCAAACGGAACCACCGACCCCAGCGCCACCATCGTCAGCACACTCACCCGCAGCGGCAGAAACAGCATCCGGTAGACCAGCGCCGGCAGCGCCGTAACCGCCAGAATCATGTACCCCCACGTCAGCGGCGCGCCGCCCAGCTTCAGCCCGCCCTTCGGAAACAGCACCAGAAAGATCACCAGCAGCGTCGTGATCCATCCCAGCAGCCGGTGTCCCCCGTGAACGCCCGCGCGCGCCATCCTCTACCGGCTCCAGCGCACATTCTGCTTGATCGAGTAGAGATGCGTCCGCTGCACCGGGTCCGCCAGAACCCGCCGCGCCAGCAGCTGCAGCGCAATTGCAATCACGCCCAGCAGCAGCGACGCCCCCGCTGCCCCCAGAAAAAACAGCCGGCGCGGCGGCCACGTCGGAAACTCCGGCACGATCGCGGGATCGATCACATCGAACGTGTTGTTCGACGTCCCCGCGCCCATGCGCAGCGTCTCATAGTGGTTCGCGAGCGAGCTCACCAGCGTCTCGTGGTAGCGCACCTCACGCTGCTTGCGCGCATACTCCAGGTTTGCCTTCGGCATCCGGCCCGCGGGCGACGCGGAACCGACACCGCCGCCGCCGCTGCCGTTCTCCATCTGGCGCTCCTGCGCCTGCAGCTGGCTTATCTGCGAGCGCAGCCGCTGCACTTCAGGATTCTGCTCAGTCGAGCTCTGCAGTAAGGCCGCCAGCTGCACCTGCAGGTTTGTAATCTGCGCCCGCGTCGTCGCAATCGCGCCCAGCCCGATCTGCGTCTGCGTGGTCGCCTCCACGATCCCCAGCCCCATCTGCGTCCGCTCCAGGTCCTGCTCCGCCACCGCCAGCGCGTCCTTCTCCTTCTGCAGCTGCTGCTCGAAGAATCTCCGCTGCAGGTCCGCCTGCGTATTCGTCATCGTCTCCTGCAGGCTCTCAAGCGCGCCCACGTACGCGTTCGCAATCCTCGACGCCATCACCGCATCCTTGTCGCGAACCAGGATCGTAATCGTGTCCCCGGGAAAGATCTTCGTCATCGCGGACAACCGCCCGCGCGCCGCCTCCGGACTGCGGTACTCGAAGTACTTCAGCAGCTCCGCCCGCCGCACCACATCATCCCGCAGCGTCCGGCTCACCAGCAGGCTCACATAGTTATTGCTCGGCCTGATCCCGGTAAAAAACGATGCCAGGTTCGATGTGCTGCCGCCGCTCTGATCCTTCGGCAGAATCACCGCCGTCGCCTCGTACTGCGCCGGAATCCGCACAACCACAATCACGGCAACTGCGAACATCACCAGCGCCGCGATCAGGCCCGTACGCCACTCCGCTGTGAACAGTGCCACGATCCGCAGCAGATCGATCTTGTCGTCATTCTCCGCGGCAGCCTGCTCGGTCGGGGTCTCCATCTCGTATCGCATGGCTCCTGCTCTTACTAAGAGCACTCTTGATACGTGCCCCCGTGTTAAGGGCATGGCTTTAGCCATGCCGTAAATGCTTCCCGTGTCACGCGGCTTTTAGCCGCTGAGGTTCGCTGGGTCCTGCTTCAGGACTCGATCAAGTCTCCCTGGAAGACAAGCTCTTTCCTGAAGACAGCATAGATCGAATCAGCGGCCCCCGGGTAGAGTCCTCGTTCGCCCGCCCTGATCCCCTAAAGGCGTTAGCGTCTCCATCTGCCCGCGCAGAAACTCGGCAAACAGTGCCGACGTCACCGGCACAGCCCGCGGCACAGGATGCGCGAACAGCCCATCCGACGCGAACATCTCCGCCGGCAGCACCGCCGGAGCCGCATGCCGCAGGCCCGCATCCCTTCGCACCGTCTCCGCGCCGTTGCAGTCCGGCATCGGCGCAAGATAGACCACGACCTTCGTCTCAGCCGTCGTATAACGCCGCACCAGCGCCTGCACTGAGTCCTCCGCGTGCGCACGAACCGAGTCCGCCGGCAACGCGCACGTCCTCTGGAGCGGCGGATACGGCTCCATATAGTCCGCATGCCCCAGCGCCTCCGCCGTCTGCCGCTCCCGGTCCTCATGCCGCAACACGGTACGCACCAGATGCAGCCCCAGCGTGCTGTTGAAGCGAAACGGGAACGCCAGAAACTCCAGCGGATGCTGCCGCGCAAACTCGAGGATCTCGGCTCGTGTCCCGTTGTGCAGCAGCATCTCCTCGCCCTCAAAAAACACTCGCGTCTTCGCCGTCGCGCCATAGTTCAGGTCCCACGCCGTGAAGTACAGCACCAGCAGGCGCGGCGCTCGATTTTGCGAGAGATATCGGTCGAGCGCGATCTTCCCCGTAATCGGCAGGCTGCCCACCGTGTTCGGCAGTACTACCGTGCGCACGTGCAGTGCGGCATTCACTGCCCGCGGATCGATCCCCAGAAACGCGCTCGAGTCGCCGAAGACCAGCACCTCCGCGTCCTCGCGTGCATCGAAGGCGAACTGCAGCACCGGCCCCCACTCCGTCGGCCCCCACCGCTCAAAGCGCGCCGCCGGAACCAGAATCACCGCAAACACCAGCAGATACAGCACCGCCGACGGCAGCAGCAGCCACGCCAGAAATCCCGCAAACGACCATCGGCGCATCCGGACAGAACTCCTCGCTCGCTCTTCCGCCTCAGCCTCCGTCACCGCCA
>CAXTJC010000308.1:0-4499 GCA_964244225.1 uncultured Acidobacteriaceae bacterium | reverse complement strand
GACCGCCGGATCCATCATGATGGCAATCGGAAAGCACTCCGGACCAGCAAAGTTCGCCGTAGTTGAGGCACTCCTCAACATCACCCTGACTCTCATCCTCTGCCGCCGCTTCGGAGCCTACGGCGTTGCCTGGGGCACATCCATTGCCATCACGCTCATCACGCTTTCGTTCTGGCCGCGCTACATTGAGCGCACGCTTGACGTTCCGATAGCAACCTATCTCACCCTGGGCTGGGGCAAAGCCGTCCTCGGCGCCATCCCCTACGGAATCGCGTGTTTCTACGCGGATCGCATCTGGCACCCTCACTCGCTGCTCGTGTTCTTCCTGCAGATCCTCGCCACGCTCCCGATCTATGCAGCCTTCACAGCGCTTGTTTTTCCCGGCGAAAGGCGGCAGATCGTCGACCGGCTTCTCTCGTCCCTACACAGGAGACAACCCGAGCCCGCACTCTGAAGCAATCGGTCTACCGGTAATACGTCTCAATACGCGCAGCATGCTTCCCATAGAGAAACCCGGCAAGATCCCACAGCGATAACTCCTGATCGAACGCGGAAGCTATATCGCCGCGCACAAGAGCGCCTGGAATGCCTGGTAGCGCCTTGAGCGCGCGGCCAAGCCGATACTGCGGAACACCGAACCTGTACGTCGTCTGCTCGCGTCTCTCGCGGTCGACAACTCCAAGCGAAACTCCGCGCCAGAAGCACCATCGGCGATGGTATCGCTTCGTCATCCGCTCCATCGGAACATGATGGTAGATCACCAGCTCGGGAACAAAGACTCCGTGGAACCCAGCCGCCTGAATCCTGCGATAGAGGTCTGCGTCTTCCTCCGAAAGCAGTCCCTTTCCGCTTCTTCCTAGTTTTTCAGAGTAGAGTCCGATCGCCTCAAAGACCCTTCGCCGAATCACAGCATTGCCGCTGTTCAAATTTCCCGCGTGCCCCGCGCCAAAAACCGCTCTGGGCTTCGGGTCCTGGATGCCGGTCGCCGCTCTGTAACTCGGAGGCAGCCACGACGGCAGCTTGACCCCAGCCTCCGCATAGTACGGTCCACCAATAAAAGACAGGTCTTTCTCCTGAAACTCCCTGGCAACCGTCGCATACCATCCGGAGCATATCTGTTCATCGTCGTCGATAAACCCGATCAACTCTCCGCAACCCGCCTGAATCCCTTTATTCCTTGCATAGGACGAAGACTGCCGCGTCTCCAGCAGATACTCAACCTTCCGCGAACTTCGCAACGAAAAAGCCTGCACAACATCCCGCGTAGCATCGGTGCTGTTGTTATCCACGATATAGATGGTGACGTCCATATCCTCCGGAACAGGAGCTTCTGCCAAACTCATAAGAGTTCGTTCAAGCAGCGCGCTTCTGTTGTACGAAGGAACAACGACGTCAAGCTTCACCCTGAATTTCTCCTGCTTCTACCAACCTACTACCTCAAACTTCGTTCACTCTGCCACTCGGCTATCCGTGCCACGGCCTTTGGCATGCGCCGTTCGGCAGTATACGGTCCGACCCGGCCTAGCCATCCATCCCATAGGCCCGCCAGAATCGCCTGCCTTGAAATTGAATTTCCACGAACTAGATACAGATTTCGCAGATTAAATCGATAAGTCCACCAGAAAGCCTTCAGCCTGGCTCGAGCCTTCGTATGTTTTCGCCAGAAACGTATCTCATTGCGAGCCATGTAGTACCAGTAATGTGGCTTCATGGTCATCGCCTCCGTCCCCGCATCCTTCTCTTTGTGGTAGATGACCGAGTCGAAATCCAGGCGATTCTCATAGCCTGCAAGAATCGATCGCAAGGAATAATCCGTATCCTCCCAATACGCGAACAGCGCATCATCCAGCCTTCCAATGGCGCGAATCAGGTCCACGCGAACCAGCAGCGCCGTGCCCATCAGCATCACCCACTTTGCCTGCTGCTCCGCCCACCGTCTCGCCTTCGCCATATCCTTCGTAGACTCAAACGCCGGGACCTCCGGGCGATACAGTCCGCCAAGATTGAGTTGTTTTGAAGGCTCCTGCAGCGAGGCGATCCGCGGCGAGACCAGGCCAATCCTGGGGTGTTGCTCTGCCGTACGCACCAGCGACGCCAGCGTGTCACTCTCTGTCACTGCGTCGTTATTCAGCAGCCATACATAGTCGAAGCCATCCCGCACTGCTACCTCAAATCCCAGATTGCATCCACCCGTAAAACCCTCATTCGTCGGACGCGCAATTAGGTCCACAGACTCACTCCGCAGAGGCTCCAGCCGGGCCACGGAACCATCCACCGAGCCATTATCGATAAGAAGAATGTGCTTATTCGGATAGTTCATCCTCTCAGCCGATCGCGTCGCCGTTATAGTCTCCTCCCACGAGTTCCAGTTCAAAATAACAAGAAGAACTCGGGGTTCCGTAACAGTGAGACTCGGCGCAATCGACGGCATGAAGAACCTTTCTTGACTCGGCTATCATAACGGCATCCGCTCGCCGCGGCGTTCCCCCTTCGTGGTAGCATCGCGCGATTCCGCCTGAACCCTAACGGAGCCCTTCATGTCCTCGTTCCACCCTCCCCTCGCGCGATCCATCTCTCTTCTTTCGCTGCTTTCGCTAGTCCTCCTGCTCCTCGGCGTCTCGCTCGTATCGGCCCAGCCCGCCGCCGAACCGCAGGCGCAGTCGAAGGCAGACCACACCTGGTACGTGCGGCTGGACGGCGGCGATCGCAAGCAGTGCACGGGCAAAGTCGACGCGCCCTACCACGGCCACGGCGCGAACCAGCCCTGCGCGTTCAAGCATCCCCAGAACCTTTTCACCAGCGGCGAGCGCGACAACAAAGCCTGGATCATCGCCGGCGGCGACACCATCCTCATCCGCGGCGGTCCCTACCGCATGGGCTACACCGGCCCGAACCCGTACGATTTTCCCGGCATGTGCCCCGGAGATCCCTTCGGCTGCTTCATGCCCCCCATCCCTTCAGGCGAAGACAATCACCCCACACGCATCCTTGGTGAAAATTACGCAAGTTGCGGTGCCAAGACGCAGCTCTTCGGCGGATACGGGCTCAGCGCTGTCGTCAACCTCGGCGGCTCCAAACACGTCGATATCGAGTGCCTCGAAGTGACCGCGCACGGAACCTGCTCCCGCGTCGGCGCCAACAGCCCCGGCATCAAGCCCTGTAGCAGCTCCTTCCCCATCTCTGACTACGCCAGCGTCGGCCTCACCACCAACCAGGACACTGCCGACCTCACCCTCAGAAACCTCGACATCCACGGCTTTGCCTCGCGCGGCATCATCGGCGCCATCGGCGGAAACGTCTTTGTCGACCACGTCCGCATCGCCTTCAACGCAGGCGCCGGCTGGGACTTCGACGACGGCAGAAACACACGCAGCACCTCGAGCGCCTCCGTCCACGCCTCGAATCTGCTCGTCGAATGGAACGGCTGCAACGAAGAGTATCCCATCCAGCACGCGCACCCCGCCGCCAGCTGCTTCGATCAGGATCACGGCGGCTACGGCGACGGCATCGGAACGCCTGACACGCCGCTCAACTTCACCTGCGACCATTGCGTCTTCCGCTACAACACCCAGGACGGCTTCGATCTGCTGCACACCAACGGCAGCGAGATCGCCGTCACCAACTCCGAGTCCTACGGCAACATGGGCCAGCA
This sequence comes from uncultured Acidobacteriaceae bacterium, assembly GCA_964244225.1. Classification (GTDB taxonomy): domain Bacteria; phylum Acidobacteriota; class Terriglobia; order Terriglobales; family Acidobacteriaceae; genus Edaphobacter. The sequence continues at coordinate 847 of CAXTJC010000308.1, read as the reverse complement.
GTGGAAGATGGGCGCCATGCACTCAGTCGTCTTCCGCAACAACGTCACCATCCATAACTGCAGCCGCCTCTCCGCCGCGATGGAGGGCGTCCCGGAAGGCTATAACAAAAGCCTCTCGCTCTTCTGCCGCGCCTCGGGCGATGGCATCGCCTTCGTCGTGACCAACGACGGCTCCTACATCTTCCAGAACAACACCTACGTCGGCTACGGCACCACCAGCTACGACATCTCCTGCAACGGCACCTGCTCCCGCCCCAACATCACGTTCCAGAACAACATCCATGCAGGCTACAAAAACCCTCACGACGGGCAGCCGCCCGCCGTCTTCTACTCCGAAGGCCTGAGCAGAAATCCCTTTCAGGCGCGCGACCACAACATCTACTTCCGCATGCGCACCTGCCCCTCCGGCGGCTCGGGGAGCTCACAGGAGCGCTGCATCGATCCCCAGCTCAAGTCTCTCCCCGCGTGGACCGGCGAAAGCTCGCTCGACCACCTCGACCTTCACCTCGCCGCGGGCAGCCCCGCACGCGGCTCAGGCGCGGCGATCCACGATCTCCGCACCGACGCCACCGGCGCTCCCCGGCCGGACGGCGCACCCACCGACCTCGGAGCCTTCCTCTATCGTCCTTAGAACCTGCTGAATAACAAAGAATGCCGTCATCTCCACAGGAGCGCCCCTTCCCTACGAAGCCGTCATCTCGACCGAAGCCCGGATCCCCCGGCGAGCGAACTTGCTCGCCGGGTTGGGGAGCGAGACAGCATCATCGTCTCGCGCAGTGAGAGATCCACACATTCCGCTCCCGCTCAAACCATCGGTGCCCCATCCATGGCGCAGCCTTACCGCGAC
>CAXTJC010000307.1:0-4532 GCA_964244225.1 uncultured Acidobacteriaceae bacterium | reverse complement strand
AAGCCGCTCTGCCTGATCTTCTGCTTGACCCCAGCTCGAAGCTGGCTCTCTCGGCCCAGGAGCATCTGGCTGCCTGCATCTCCTGCCGAGAAGAACTGGAGCATCTCCAGGCCGCCTTCGCCACCCTCGACGAGTGGACCGCGCCCGAGCCGAGCCCATGGTTTGACGGCCGCCTTATGGCGCGTCTGCGTGACGAGCAGGCGGCAGCGCCCGAAGGCCTTCTGGAGCGCCTTCGCAGCACACTTCTGTTCTCAACTGGTCGCCAGCTCCGTCCTGTATTTGCCGGCGCCCTGGCTCTGGTGCTCGCGATCAGTGGTGGAACCGCGGTAACGCTCTCGCATGTGCTTCACCCTGGAGCCGTTGAGGCCTCAGCGACTGTGCAGGATCTGCAGATCATCGACCGAAACGATCAGGCATTTCAAACCATGGATCAACTCCTGCAGGATGATTCCACAGACGACGGGACCACGGCGACGCCGGCGAGCTAACCCTCCTCGCCTGCTTGTAACCCTTGATACTCTTCTCTGGACACGATTTCCTATATTGCAGTAATCGTCAATGCGAGGACTCTTTAGCAATCATCCTCTGAGCCATCTCCTCCAATGCGCAGCCTCGCCCAAATCCGGCGCTTCTTCCCCGCTACAGTCAGCGGTGCGCTTTTTTGCGCTCTCCTCTCGCCAGCCCACGCCGTCGGACGTGCTGGACGTATCGCTCAGGGTGGTGCACCCCAGCGTTCCGGCGGCTATCCACAACAGCGGAATGAGCCCGCACAGCGCGCTACGATAGGTCCACGGCCGGGCCAGGAGCATCTTGCGCAATGGATGAGCCATCACAGCACGATGCCGGTTCCAGAGCAGCAGCGGGCGCTCGAGCGGGAACCGGGCTTCCACGATCTCTCACCGCAGGTGCAGCAACGCATGCGCGACCGCCTCGGTATGCTCAACAACATGCCCCCGCAGCAGCGGCAGCACGTCCTTGACCGCGCCGAGGCTATGGAACATCTTGCACCCGAGCAGCGGCAGCGTGTCCGCGGCACCATGCAGCAGCTAGGCAGCCTGCCGGAAGATCGCCGCCGTGCCGTCTCTCGCGCCTTCCGCGAGCTCCGTACGCTTCCGCCCGAGCAGCGGCAGCAGGCAATCGACTCCGGCCGCTACACCTCGGACTTCTCTCCGGAAGAACGCTCCACCCTGAATAACCTGAACGCAGTCGAGCCGCTGCTTCCGCCGGCGCCCCCGCGCAACTCCTTCGGCGGGGGCTCGCCACGCTGACGCGGAGCTGCCCTTTAGCTCTTCAGGAAGTTCTTCGCCAGAAACAGCACATTCGCCGGCCGCTCCGCCAGCCTCCGCATGAAGTACGGATACCACTCCGTCCCAAACGGCAGGTACACCCTGACCTTATAACCTTCCTTTACCAGATCCCGCTGCAGATCCCGGCGTATGCCGTACAGCATCTGGAACTCGAAGGTCTCCTTTGGAACACCGTAGCTCTGCACGAAGCGGCGCATGGCCTGCACGATCCGCTCATCATGGGTCGCAATCCCGCAGAACACGCCGCTCGTCGCCAGGTACGTCATCAGCGCAACGTAGTTCTCGTCCACATCGCGCTTCTCCGGAAACGCCTTCTCGCCCGGCTCCTTATAGGCACCCTTGCACAGCCGTATGCGAATTCCCTGCTCGACCAGCCGCCTGGCATCGTCCGCCGTGCGATAGAGATACGCCTGCAGCACCGTGCCCACGCGTCCCTGCATGCCGGGCCGTGCATGCAGCCGCTCTGTCATGGCCAGCGTCGCCTCGGTATAGGCCGAGCCTTCCATATCGATGCGAACAAAGGAGTCCACCGCTGCCGCATGCTCCAGCATCTCGCCGACGATCCGCTCCGCCAGCGCCGGATCGATATCCATCCCAACCTGCGACAGCTTTACGCTTACGTTCGCGTCAAGTCCGCGCTCGTCGATCGCGTCCAGCAGCTGGTGGTAGACATCGGCGCTCGCCCGGGCCGCCCGCTTTTCAAGCACGCTCTCTCCCAGCGAGTCCAGGGTCACCGTCATGCCGTCGCGGTTGAGCGCTTCGCACGCCGCAATCGCCTCCGCCGGCTGCATGCCCGCCACAAACCGTTGTGAGAGCCGCCGGCCGGCCGCCGACTGTTCAGAAAATGTGCGCAACGACGAGTTGCCGGAGAGTGCAAGAAACGCGGATCGAAGCACCGAAAAACCTTCCAGATAAAATATTTCCAGAGAAACAGCTTCCAGAGAGTCTGCTCAGCCTCCGCAGACGCGGGAGCGTTCTATTCTCCCATGTCGTGAGGCTCTGACTAGATCGATGTGGGCCTGGCCGGCGCCGGCGCCTTCACCGCACGCTTTACCTGCGGCGTCACCATCGTGCTTGTGTCCGTCATTGCAGCAATCGCCTCGTCATACCGGCCTGCCAGCGAATTCTTCCGAACCATCGCCATCTCCTCCAGCATCTTCATACCATCCTTTAGATAGGAGAGCCGGCTGCGCTCGTCATGACCCCAGGTCACAGGCACCTCGCAGATGACATACCGCAGCTTGCGCGCGATAAAGAGAATCTCCGGATCGAAACCCCAGCGCTCAATCGTCTGTAGACGAAAGATGACCTGCGCCGCATCCCGCCGAAACGCCTTGAAGCCGCACTGCGTGTCATGGAAGGGCAGGTTCATCACCTGTCGGGTAATCCAGTTGAAGCATCGCCCGAAGAGCCTGCGGTACATGGGCTGCTGGATAGTCTGGCGCTGCCGCTCCAGCCAGCGCGATCCAATCGCCACATCCGCCCCCTCGTGAATGGCCGCGAACAGGCGCTCCGCCTCTTCCATCGGTGCCGAGAGATCCGCGTCCGTAAACATCACGATCTCGCCCGCCGCCTGCAGCAGGCCATTGCGGACGCTGTACCCCTTGCCGCGATTGCCGGGGTTCTGAATCAGATGGAGCCGGCCCTTGCTCTTCTGCGGCCTGTGCATCCACCGCTCGACAATCTCGGTCGTCTCATCGGTCGACCCGTCATCGACCACCAGGATCTCCGCATCCCAGCCCTGATCCGCCACACATGCAAGCACGCGTTCGAGCGTGGCATCGATGCGCGACGCTTCGTTATAGGCTGGAATCACAATGCTGATCTGCGGATGCGCCATCGGCCTCTCTCGGTCGGGGTCTCTCGACCTCCGGAACCTCTGGCGGCGAAGCACGTACTCGAGGCCTCGCGCCGATTCATAATACGTTACAGAGTAGACGCTCGCATACGGGTCGACGACGCAAAGTCATGTATCGGTCGCGGTCTCCACTCTGCATTTTGACCAGGTACTGTATCCGCTCAGGCTCAAGCCACCCCGGATCGTCCTCCCTGCTACACTCCCGACATGCCGGAAGACTTCGTTCCCCCACCTCCACCACCCGCTCCGCAGGCGCCTCCTCCCTTTGCGACACCCTTCGCGCAGCCCGGTTATGCTCCCTATCCGGCCTTCGCCGCGGGCGCCCCTCCGCGCCGGCGTTCGGCCTGGTTTTACATCGCTGCCATAGGCGGCTCTGTCGCGGCTGTCTTCTTCGTACTTTGGCTCTTCATCTGGGCCATGATGCGCAGCGCCAGCGACACCTCCGCCTCTACCGGCTTCAACGCCAGCCAGATCGGCGTGATCGACATCACTGGCGTCATCCTCGACGCCGACAAGATTGACACCCAGCTCCGCAGGTTCGGTGAAGACTCTTCCATTAAAGCCATTCTCCTCCACATCAACTCCCCCGGTGGCGGCGCCGCGGCCTCGCAGGAGATCTATCACGAGGTTCTCCGCGTACGCAGCGAAAATCACAAGAAGATCGTCGCCTCGGTCGAGTCCGTCGGTGCCTCCGGCGCGTACTACATCGCCTCCGCCTGCGATCGCATCTACGCCAACGACGCTTCGGTCGTCGGCTCCATCGGCGTCATTATGGAGTGGACCAACTACGGCGATCTTCTCCGCTGGGCCAAGCTCAAAAACATCGTCATCCACGCCGGTGAGCTCAAGGACGCCGGCGATCCCAGCCGCGATCTCACCCCGAAAGAGGCCGCCTACTTCCAGTCCCTCGTCGACAACATGTACACCCAGTTCGTGCATGACGTCGCCACCGGCCGCCACACCTCCGACGACAAAATTCGGCCGCTCGCCACCGGCCAGGTCTGGACCGGTCAGCAGTCTCTCCCGCTCGGCCTCATCGATAAAGTTGGCGGCTTTCGCATCGCCCTCATTGACACCGCCCGTTCCGTCGGCATCTCCGGCGAGCCTTCGATCGCCCGTCCCTCCAGCCAGAAGCGCGGCCTGATTGGTCTGCTGAACTCCGACCCCGATGACCTCTTCCCCAACCCCTCCAAGCTCCTCGACCGCGCCCCCGGCTTCTACTTTATGTGGAAGTAAGTTGCCCCCCACAATTGCAGCCTCTCTCTGCTGGCAAGCCCCCGGCGGCAAGAGCGTGCCTTGCGGGCCGCCGAAACCTATGGGGCCTTCGCAGGCCGCGTCCATCGGCTGACAAGCCCAAACCCCTCAGT
>CAXTJC010000306.1:0-4592 GCA_964244225.1 uncultured Acidobacteriaceae bacterium | reverse complement strand
GGATCCATGGCTCGGGGAGACAATACAGCCGAGTCCGACGTGGACCTGCTCTTTGAATATGACGAAGCAAACTCGCTGAACCTTCTAAGTGCGTATGGACTTGAAGATCGTGTCAGCGAACTTCTTGGCGCTCGTGCTCATCTCAGCTCCGCGAAACACCTCCGGTCAAACTTCCGGGAGCGCGTCCTTGAGGAAGCAGTTCGTGCTTACTAGACGGGTCCAGACGTATCTTGAGGACATTGTCAAGAGCAGCGATGCCATAGTCGAGTTTCTGATCGGCTTTGATCTCCCTGCATATCGCCGCGATCACAAAACAAAATCAGCTGTGGAGCGACAGCTTCAGATTCTCACCGAAGCTGCTTTCCGGCTTGGCGAGAGTGCAGAAGCGCTTTGCCCAGAGGTGAACTGGCGGGATATAAGAGGACTGGGTAATGTTCTCCGGCATAAGTACAACGATGTTGATGACAACGCGATTTGGGAAGCCATTCATATCGATCTACCCCCTCTGCGGAGATCGGTACAGAGGGTAATCGCAGATCTGCAGCAGGCGAGTAAAGGCGATCCCGCATGACCCGTCTCGGCATCCTGCTCTCCGGCCGCGGCTCCAACTTTCTGGCCATCGCTCGCGCCATTCGCGACGGGCATCTGCCCGGCGCGGAGATTGCCGTCGTCCTCTCGAACATAGCGGACGCTCCCGGCCTGCTCGCCGCTCGCGGCCTCGGCCTCACCGCCATCGCCGTGCCGGCCAACGGACGCAAGCGCGCCGAGCACGATGCCGAGTTCATCGCGCGGCTCGAGCAGCATCGCGTCGATCTGGTCTGCCTGACCGGCTATATGCGACTTATCTCGCCCGCCTTCGTGCGCGCCTTTCCTAGCCGTATCCTCAACATCCATCCGTCACTTCTGCCCGCGTTTCCCGGTCTCAACGCGCAACGGCAGGCGATCGACTACGGTGTCGCAATCTCCGGCTGCACCGTGCACTTCGTCGATGAAGAGCTCGATCACGGAGCCATCATCCTGCAGCGCAGCGTTCACGTAATGGGCGGAGACACCGCAGAGAGCCTCTCAGCCCGGATCCTAGAGCAGGAGCACATTGCCTACCCAGAAGGCATCACCCGCGTTCTAAGCGGCAGCTACACACTCGAAGGCCGTCACTACCAACTGAAGACGTAATCACTTATGAGCTTCTTGTTTCTGTTTTGCTTTTCTGTTTTTGCTCTTTACTCTCTCAAAACCTACCGCGTAATCGTCCCTGGCGGCACGATGCGCAGAAACGCTCCCAGCGCGAAGAGCAGCAGCAGGTAGTACACCATCGTCTTATTGCTGGCCTCGGCCGGCTCGTCCTTGGTGAAGAGACGCCACGCTATTCCAGCAGCCAGAAAGAGGAACACGCCCTCATGCATCACGGCGAAGAGCGCCACCGTCGACGCCAGCAGAAGGCCTCGCTGCAGCTTCGTCAGCGCGTACATCGCCTGCGCCCCGTCGAGCCCCAGCACCGGGATCAGGTTCAGCAGGTTGATGAACGCGCCGGTGTGCGCAAGCGCGACGTAAACCTGCTGGTGCGTCCAGGCGAACAGGCCGAGGCAGAAGAGCGCGGCCCCAAGCCCGAAGAGCGGCCCCGCCAGCGCAATCGAGGCCAGCCCATCAAGCGGGATGCCCATGGTGTACCACCGCACATATGCCCCCAGGCCCGGCAGAAACACCGGCAGATCGACCTTCAGGCCGCGCCGCTTCACCGCCCAGAAATGCCCCATCTCATGCACCAGGATCGACAGGGTAAAACCAAGCCCGAACTTCCAGCCAAACAGCGCCCAATAGAGTCCAAAGAAGGTCAGGAAGCTGAACAGAAACTTGAACTTGAACAGCAGGAACAGCAGCCCCTTCAGCTTGCCCAGAAACACCAGCACAGGCGCGAGCGGCCCCAGGCGCTTGGCCCACCGCGACGCCTTCTCCTTATCGGCATTGGTATGCGCATCGATCGAGGCCACGCGCTGCTCAAGCGCCTGCGCCTGCGACGTCGTGCCGGGAAGCCATCCGAGCGCGGTCACCCACGTCGCACGAGCCTCCGGCCAGCGCCGCTCCCGTTCCATCCGTTGCGCGGCGGTGGCCAGCTCGGCAATGTGATCCGCGTAGACCAGCGATCCGCACTCCGGGCATGCAAGAGTTCCTTCAGGGAGCCAGTGACTGCAGCGCGGACAGTTGAAGATCGGCGCCGGGTCTGGCGGTAGTTCGGCTGCGTCCATACATCTTTATTCTAAAGCCGCACAGACCGCGCCCAGGGCAGCACGCCGCCATAATGACGCACCTCCTAACGTTCCCCAGCATAGATTCCTGCCCCGCGCAACCTGGCTCTCAGGCCTGCTGACTGTTTCCCTTCGCATCGCCCAGTTGCACCTTCAGATCCATCTTTCGCTTGCCGCGAAAGATCGTGATCGTAATCGTGTCTCCCGCGCGATGGCGGTTCATTACGCCTGAGAGATCCTGCGGCGTCGCAATATCCTGGCCATCCACCGCAACAATCAGGTCGCCGCCCAGCATCACCGGCGTGTTGCCCTGGTACATGCGCTGCGTGCCTCCGCGCAGACCCGCGTGCTCCGCGGCCCCGCCCGGCAGCACGCGCTCAATCAGAATGCCGTAGTCCACCGGCAGGCCGATCTGCTCGGCGATGTCCGGACTCACCGGCAGCGTCTGCACATCGAGCGACGGCCGTCGCGCATGGCCGTACTTCTGAAAGTCGTCGAGCACGGCCTTGGCGGTATTGATCGGGATGGCGAAGCCAATGCCGGAGCTCTGATCCGCGCCGTTGCTGGCGATCAGCGTCGTGATGCCGATCACCTCGCCGCGCGAGTTCAGCAGCGGTCCGCCGGAGTTGCCGGGGTTCACCGCCGCGTCCGTCTGGATGGCATCTTCGATCGGGTTATTGTTCGGTCCGCGAATCGACCGGATTGACGAGATAATGCCGCGCGTCATCGTGCCATTCAACCCGAACGGATTGCCGATCGCATACACGCGCTGACCCACCACCAAACCATTCGAGTCCGAGAGTACTGCCGGCACCAGGTTCGGCGCAGTTATCTTGATCAGCGCCAGATCGTGGTTCACATCGACGCCGATTCGCTCGGCCTTGTACTTGTGCTTGTCGGAGAGTGTGACCTCGATGCGTTGGCCGCCCTCAATCACATGATTGTTCGTCAGGATCAGGCCCTGCTTGTCCAGAATGAAGCCCGACCCCTGCCCCTGCTGCGGCACCGGCCCATAGAAGAAATCGAACTGCACCGTAGTCGACGTGATGTTGACGACGCTCGACAGCGCCTTCTTATAGACCGCGATATTCTGCTGCTCTTCGCTATCAAAGGCCGGAGCAGCTGCAGCCTCGGTCAGATCGAAGCTGCCCGAAGCCCCGCGCAGGGCGGACGTCGTCACCGAAGACGTTGCCGTAATGGCAGACGCTGGACCGGACGCAAGCTGCCGCACCCACGGCATCGCGCCGGTCGAGGCAAGATGCGTCGTCACATAGTAAAAGCCTGTTAGCAGCAGCAGAACCAGAACAATCGGGCGCAGCTTCATCCATCACTCCAGCATGTGTCCGGGCTTTACGCTCCGCCCGAACATCTTTCCCAGACTCACCTTCATTGTATCGAGAGACGTCCACCAGCGAGCGTGTCTTAGCGCAGGACCAAAGCCAGCCTTCAGGTCGTTCCTGCGTCCTGCGGCTTTCCGTTCTGCGCCTCCGCGAGCAGACGCGGCCAGAGCCGGTCCACCTGCGCCTGCAACGCAGCAACCGAGCCGCTATTGTCCAGCACGAAGTCGGCCCAGCCGGCCTTTTGCGCGTCGTTTATCTGCTGCTTCAATCGCTGCCGGGCATCGGCCGCACGCGCCTCCTCGCTCGCTCCATGCGGCGCCGCGGAGGTCCGGGCGACGTAGCGTTCGACCTTCGTTGCATCGGGCGCCGTCACCAGCACGATCCGGTCGAAGCGCGATCGCCAGCCTCCCGTACCCGCGTGCTCCGTCTCAAACAGCAGAGCCGATTCGACGATCAGCACTGTGCCAGGCTCTCGCCGGGCAAGCTCCTCGGCAATCGCGGCCTGCCGGGCAATCGCGGCCTGCCGGGCAATCACGGCAGGATGAACGATCGCATTCAGCTCCGCCACCCTCCCTTCCGCGAACGAAAGCCGGGCCAGAACGCTGCGATCAAGCGTGCCCTCGGGTGTCAGCACCTCCGGGCCAAAGTGAGCGGCAATCGCCGCAAAGACCGGCTCTCCCGGCTGCATCATGCGCCGGCCGAGCTCATCGGCGGAGAGCACATGAGCGCCAAGCCCCGCAAACATCGCTGCGGCCGTGGACTTCCCGCTTCCGAGCCCCCCGGTCAGACCAACGCGCAGCATCGCCGTCAGCCAGTCACAAGGCCGCGCCGCAGCCGCGCCGCCGTCACAGTGTTCTGCATGAGCATCGCAATGGTCAGCGCGCCGACTCCGCCCGGCACCGGCGTGTACGCGCTCGCCCGCGCGAAGGCCGCCGGCGCAACATCCCCCACCACCGTCGATCCGCGTTTGGCGAAGCCCTCCGCCCGCGCGGCGTCGCCCGGAAACAGC
>CAXTJC010000305.1:0-4617 GCA_964244225.1 uncultured Acidobacteriaceae bacterium | reverse complement strand
GCTTTTCTTTCTTCCATTCCGAGCAACGCGAGGAACCTGCTTTTTGTTCGGACTGGCTAGACATCTTTCCTGAAGGAGAAACGGTTGTTTGACTCGATCAGACCTTCCCTAAATCTGCCGCTCTATCGCGCTGCGCTACCGCGCGCCGCATAGGCCGATATAGCACCCTCCACCACCCGCTTCACCGGCACCCCATGCTGCGCCGCCGCCGACCGGCAGTCTTCAAACTCCGGTTGCGCGTTCAGCCGCTCCTCACCAAGCATCCCGACTTTGACCCGAATCAATCCAAACTCCGTCCCCACCGCGACAGACGTCCGCTCCAGGCAGGATCGTTCCTCCTCGTGCCGCCGTACCCCCAGCGTGCTCGTCTCCCGCAGCAGCAGCTCCTCAAGCGCCGCAGCATCACCTGCGTTACATAACAGCGTCAGCAGCGTTCCCTGCCGGCCCTTCTTCATGCCTACCGCTGTCGACATGGCATCGAGCGCGCCCCGCGCCAGAGCCAGTTCCATTACGTGCGCCAGAACCTGCGGGCTGCTATCGTCGATCGCCGTCTCAAGCACCGTCACGGCTGTCCGATCGCCGAGCATTGAAGTCGATGCCGGTGCCGAAGACTTTGTTCGCCCCCGTTCAGCATCCGCAAAGCTTCCTGCCCCGCCCGAAGCCATGCCCTCACCAATCGATAGCCGCAGCACATTCGGAAAGCCCTTCGGGTCGCGTCCGCCCGCGCCATACCCAATCCGCTCCACTCGCATCGCCGGTTGCTGGCCAAATGCAGGCGCAAGCGCCCGCACCAGAGCCGCGCCCGTCGGCGTCACCAGCTCCTGCTGCACATGCGCCGAGTACGTCGGCAGACCACGCAGCAGATCCGCCGTCGCCGGGGCCGGTACCGGAAATCTGCCATGCGCACAGTCCACCATGCCGCCGCCAACATTCAGCGGTGAGCAGTGCCACGCCAGCGCCTCGCCCGTCTCGCGCATCGCCTCGTCGTTCAGCGCCTGCATGCCCGCGCACGCCGCCACCATATCGACGATCGCGTCCACCGCACCCACCTCGTGGAAGTGAATCGCATCCACCGGCACATTGTGAATCTTGGCCTCAGAGACACCCAGCAGCTCGAACGCCCGGATCGCCATCCCCTTCACCGGCTCCGCCAGCGCCGCGCCCCGAATCAACTCCCGGATCACCGTCAGCGATCGCCCATGCTCGTGGCTGTGCCCATGCTCGTGACTATCCGCATGCTCATGGCTATGGCTGTGCCCCGGCTCATGGCTGTGCGCCTCATGGAACGCCACCTCCTGCTCGTGGTGGTGATGATCGTGCCCGCCCTTGTGCAGGTGCTGCGACTTCGGCTGATGCTGGTGCGTGTGCTCGACCTGCTCGTCGCGCCCGCTCTCCTCCGCCGGCCGCCCGTCTTTGATCACGTCCACCTTGGTGGCCGTAATCCCCGACCGGTCCACCGTGCGCACCCGCAGGCTCGCTCCCAGCCCCAGCGCCGCTGTAGCCTCGTCCAGCACGCTCCGCTCGACACCCGCATCGAGCAGCGCGCCCAGAAACATATCGCCCGAAATCCCCGCAAAACACTCCAAATAAGCCACACGCATGCATCCATTCTGGCACGTATTTGCCTCCGCATCGTGCGAGGACCCACGGCCTCATCCATCGCCGGCGACAGTCACGCACAACCCGCGATGCGACAATAGGCCCATCAGGATGCGCTCTCTTCCCTACCTTTCGGCCGCTATGCTGGCCCTGCTTCTCGCCGGCTGCGGCTATCACAAAGCCGGCTCGGCAACTCACCTGCCGCCCGGCGTCCGCACCCTCGCCGTCCCTGCCTTCTCTACTCGCGTGCTCAACTTCCACACCGAAACCGCCTTCACCGAGGCCGTCGTCCGCGAGCTCAACAGCCGCACCCGCTACCGCATCGAAAACCAGCAGACCGGAGCCACCGACGCCGTGCTCACCGGCACTATCCTGACCCAGACCGCCGCCCCCCTCACCTACGACTCCCTCTCCGGCCAAACCTCCAGCTATCTGCTCACCATCACCGCGAAGATCGTCCTTACCGACTCACACAGCAACCGCATCCTCTACGAGAACGACGCCCTCACCTACCGCGAGCAGTACCAGTCCACCACCGATCTCAACACCTTCATCCAGGAGGACGGTGCCGCCGTCAACCGCGTCGCCCACTCCTTCGCCGCTGCCGTCGTCAGCGAGATGCTGGAGAGCTTCTAATGCCCCCACCAGCCCTCAGATCGTTCGCGTCTCCCGCCTTGAAGTCCTTCGCAAGCTCCGACCGCTTCATCGCCGAAGTCAGCTCGCCCAGCCTCCGTCCCGGCTACGTCCTCGCAGGTGACGAGACCTTCCTTCAGGACCGCTGCCGCAAAGCCGTCCTTGACGCCCTCGCGCCACCAGACCTCCGCGACTTCTGCCTGCACGACCTCGATCTCGCCGAGATCAGCATCTTCGAAGCCCTCGACCGCGCCCAGACCCCGTCCCTCATGGCGCCCTTCCAGGTCCTCTTCCTTCGCGGCTTGAAGAGCCTCTACTCTCGCGGCTCCAAAAAAGAAGAGTTCGCCGCGATCGACGCCTATTTCCGCTCCCCGAACCCCCAGGCCCTCCTCCTCTTCATCGCCGATCATCTCCATCTCCCCGCCGATCTCCGCCGCATGGACCTGCAGGACAAAGAACGCTTCGAACGAATCCGCGAGACCCTCGGCGACTGGTGCGGCTTGGTCGAGCTCGCCCAGGTCGAAGAAGGCGACGCCGCCCGCTGGGTCATCGCGCACGCCGAATCGCAGTCCGTCCGTTTCGACCCCGACGCCGCCCGCGAGCTCGTCGACGCCCTCGCCGCCGACATGATGCTCATCGCCGGCGAAGTCGAAAAACTCCTCCTCTACGTCACCGCCCCGCAAAAAGCCCCCGCTCAACTAAGAGACCTTGTCATTCTGACCCTGAGCTTGCCGAAGGGGAAGAATCCCCGCATCTTGCCTGAGTCACCACAAACACTGTTATCTCAACCGCAGCACCGCGCAGCACCTGCTTCTTCCAACCATGAACCCCACATCGCCCGCGTCACCCTCGGCGACGTCGAAACCATGGTCCTTGCCGCCAAGCAGCGCTCTCTCTACGAGCTCACCGACGCCATCTCCGCCCACGACCGCCCCCGCGCCATCGCCCTCCTGCACGGCCTGCTCAACGCCTCCGACGGTGGCGAAGATGCCGCCATCGGCCACCTCTACATGCTCGCCCGCACCTTCCGCCAGATGCTCATCATCCTCGAGCGCAACGTCCGCGACTCGCGTGCTATCTGGCAGGCGCTCTGGCAGGGCTTTCGCATGCCGCCGTTCGCGGCCGAAGAGCTCATCCGCCAGGCCCGCCGCTACCGCTCCCGCCGCGATCTCACCCGCGCCCTCCGCCTCATCGCTCGCGCCGACCTCGATCTCCGCAGCTCCCCCACCAGCAAACGCCTCGTCCTTGAACGCCTCATCCTCGATCTCGCCACCGACCCCGCCATCCGCCCCACACTCGATCCCGCCTCCCAGTTCGCGATGGAGCTCTGAGCCTCAACGGACTTCTCTGGGACCGAGCTGGCCTACGAGAGAGTCTCTGCGGAGTCCATTAAGATAGGTCGCCCGGGCTCAGGCCTTGCTGCGCCGGGCAAGCTCCGTCTGCGTCGCGAGAAAGCGGCGGACGCGGTCGATCGAGCGCGCCTTGCCGAAGAGGAGCAGCGACTCCATCAGCGGCGGCGACTGCGTTGACCCGGTAAGGATCGCGCGCAGCAGCATAAAGTTCTCCTTAACCGGCCACTGCTTGAACTCGCCAAGCGCCTTCATCGCGGACTCAATCGCGTCCGGCTCCCAGGCAGCGGCCTCAAGCGTCGTAAGCAGCTCGGCGGTGAAGGCGAGCGTGTCTTCAAGCGTGCGCTTTTTGGGAACAAAGATCTCCGGCGCAGGCATAACGTTGTCCGCGAGCAGGAAGTTCGTCATATCTCCAAACTGTGCCAGCGTCTCGACCCGATTCTGGATCAGCGCAGCTATCCCGCGCAGGTACTCGTCCGAGAGAACGTTCGTCCGCAGCGCCGCGTAGAACTCGTCCGGCGAGAGCCGGCGAAGATACTCCCCGTTGAGCCACTTAAGCTTTGCGATGTCGAAGACGGGGCCGCCCAGCGAGATCTTCTCGAAGCGAAACTTTCCCAGCATGTCGGCAAGCGCAAAAAGATCGCCCTCCTTCGTGTTCAGGCCCTTCGAGACAATCTCCTGCTCGGTCGGCTGCGCCATGCCGCCGCCCATCAGGCCGAGAAAGTTGAGCAGCGCCTGCGGAAGGAAGCCGGCCTCCCTGTAGTAAATCAGCGAGACCGGGTTCTTGCGCTTGGAGATCTTGCTCTTATCCGGGTTGCGCAGAAGCGGCATGTGCCAGAAGCGCGGGCGCTCCCATCCGAACGCCTGATAGAGCAGCACGTGCTTGGGCGTGGAGGAGATCCACTCCTCTGCGCGAATGACGTCCGTGATCTGCATCAGGTGATCGTCCACGACGTTGGCCAGATGGTAGGTAGGAAAGCCATCGGACTTCATAAGAACCTGATCATCAACATTTGCATGGTCGAATGTGATGACG
>CAXTJC010000304.1:0-4620 GCA_964244225.1 uncultured Acidobacteriaceae bacterium | reverse complement strand
CCTTTGCTTTTCTTTCTTCCATTCCGAGCAACGCGAGGAACCTGCTTTTTGTTCGAACCGGCTAACCTCTAACAATAAAGTTCTTAGTGAATCAGACCTTACCCTAGTGCCGAATCGCAATCTCCTCCGCGCCACCCTCCACCATCCGCGCCCGAAACATCCCCGCCGTATTGAAGCTCCACACCGGCGTCTGGTTCGGGCTCAGCACAATCACCCCGCCCTCGCCGCCCTTTAGGCTCGGCAGCGTCGTGTGCAGCATCTCATCCGCCGCCGCCTGCACCGTCATGCCCCGGTACTGCACCGCGTCGCAGATCGCCCGCGCCAGGTTGAGCCGGATAAAGTACTCGCCCACACCCGTACCCGAGACCGCGCAGCTTGCATTGCTCGCATACGTCCCCGCGCCAATGATCGGCGAGTCGCCCACCCGCCCGCGCATCTTGCCCTGCAACCCGCCCGTCGACGTGCCCGCCGCCACATTGCCATGCCGATCCCGCACCACCACACCCGTCGTCCCATACTGGTGCCGCGGTGAGACCGCATCGGGGTCCACCACCGTCATCGCCTGCGTCACCCCTTCGGGCAGCGGCGGTGCCGGCCGCCCGCTCTTCTCAAGCACCTCCAGCAACTCCTTCCATCGCTGCGCCGTCCAGAAGTACGCCACCGGCTCCTGCTCTAACCCGGCGCGCTTTGAGTACTCATCCGCCCCCGTGCCCACCATCATCACGTACGGCGTCTTCTCCATCACCGACCGCGCCAGCGAGATCAGGTTCTTCGTAAAGTGCACGCTCGCCACCGCGCCCGCCTGCAGTGTCTTGCCGTCCATGATCGACGCATCCATCTCGTTCTCGCCGTGTTCATTGAAAACCGCGCCCCGCCCCGCGTTGAACAGCGGATCGTCCTCAAGCACATGCAGCGCCGCCTCAACCGCATCCATCGGCGCGCCATCCCGGTCGAGCACCGCCGCCCCCGCCTTCAGCGCCCGGTCCAGCGCCGCATGGTACGCCACCTCCTTCGCATCCGGCATATGCTCCCACTCGCCAGACCCCGCTCCGCCATGCACCGCAATCGCCCATTTGCCTGAGCTCTGTCCCTGCGCCACGCCCGCCGCTACTCCAAGCAAAGGCCACACCACCGCTGCACCCACCCACCGCATCCATAAAGTTCGCATGACGCACTCTACCAAACGTGCCGTTTCACCCTCTCGCTTTTTAGTTGTTATTCCGAGCGCAGCGAGGAACCCTGCATTGGCATTTCACGGCGGAGCGAAGCAACGTACAAGGCTCTCACCTCGTACTCCGGTAAACGCAAAGACAAGATCCAGCGTTTCGCCCTCACGAACTCTCCCGCCTAAAACATCTTTCCTGAAGGTGTAAAGGAGGCCGCGCCAGTTTGTGCCATTTTCTCTCAAGGAAAATGGCCTTCACTGCACTCAAACAGCGCCATAGCATCAGGAAAATGCTCTAAAAACCGTAGTTCTTCTTTCGCAGCGCATTCTTGTACGCGTCCCGCGCCTTCTTCGCCGCGGCCTCCGCATCATGGATCGCCAGCCCCGCCGTATCCCACTTCTCCATCTCTGTCATGGAATGATCCGGAGTCGCCAGAGCCTCCTCCGCGTGAATTGTCGCCACCCATCGATCCACCGCCTGCGTGTACGTCTGAAGAAGTTCGTCGAAGTTGATCTCGCTCATGGATGCAGTCTAGGAGCCTTTGCCGCCAGTCGAACCCAGATCCCACTCCGATTTACCGAACATTGATGGCAGTCTCTCGCAACACATGACGTTAGCGTCAGCTCAGCCTGCTTACAATGAAACACATCATCTAATCGCATAAGCAGCACCGAAGCCCGACGATTCTCAAGGTTGATCCAATCCTATCCCTTGTGTCTAGTAGATTTTAGATAGGAAGACTCCAGGGGGGCAGAAACCAGCAGTACAGTGTCAGCCGTCAGAAGCTGCCCGCAAAGATCGCCTTCAGCTTCGCCCGCAGCCCCTGCTCCTCACTCGCCCGTCGCACCTGCGTCCGATGCGTATACAGCAGCATCCCGATCGCCGCTGAGAACTCCGGCCCCGCCAACTCCGCCGGCATCCGGCTCAGTGGCACCGGGTGCCCTACCCGCGCCGGAACCCGCAGCAGGCTCTCCGCGTTGTCCAGCAGCCCCGCCATCTTCGCGCCGCCGCCGGTCAGCACGCAGCCAGCGCCCAAAGCCTCGAGCACCCCACCCTGCCGCAGGTTGTCCCGCATCATCGTAAACAGCTCGCGCGCCCGCGGCTCCAGAATCTCCGCCAGAAACCGCTGCCGGATCAGCCGCGCCTGGTTGCCCCCGCCCAGATTCCCCACCGACAGATCCCCACCAATCTCAATCTCACTCAGCTGCGGAATCGCCGTCACCACGCAGTGCCCGTACACCTTCTTCAGCTGCTCGGCCTCCTCCACCGTCACGTGCAGCCCTACCGCCAGGTCATTCGTAAAGTGGTCCCCACCGATCGGCAGCACCGCCGTGTGCGCGACCGATCCCTCAAAAAAAACCGCCAGCTCCGTCGTGCTCGCGCCCACATCCGCGATGCACACCCCCAGCTCGCGTTCGTCCGCACTCAGCACCGCTTCAGCCGACGCAATCCCCTCATAGACCGTGTCCTGCACCTCAAGCCCCGCCCGGTTCGCGCACGTAATCACGCTCTGCGCCACGCCGCCCGAGCACGTCGAGATATGCAGGTTCACCTCCAGCTTGTTCCCCACCATTCCAACCGGGTCATGGATCCCCGCCTGGTCATCCAGAATGAACTCCTGCGGCAGCAGATGCAGCACCTCGCGATCCGGCGGCAACGCGACCGAGCGCGCCCGGTCCACCGCAGCCTTCACCTCTTCGCGCGTAATCTCCCGCATCCGGCTACCCATGCTGATACCTCCGCGCGAGTTCACCCCGCGCACATGCGCCCCGCCAATCCCCACCACCGCTGTCTCAATCGTGGCACGAGCAACACGTTCGGCCGTCAGCGCCGCCCGGTTGATCGCCTCCGCCGCCGGCCCCAGCTCCGCAATCAACCCCTTCCGCATCCCGCGCGAGGGCTCAATCCCATGCCCGCGATACCGCAGCACCCCATCCACCAGCTCCGCCACCAGCACACAGCTCTTCTGGCTGCCCGCATCCACCACCGTGATCAGGTTCTCCGGCTTCTGCGTCATCGATGCACGACCTTGGCCGCCAGGTGCCTCACCACCCCTCCAAACCGCGGCCCTCGTTCTTTTGACTGTGCCGCATCCGCCTCAGCCGAGGGCGGTGCCGCATCAACACTCGCTGCCGCGTGCGCTGGCGAAAAGACCGGCTTGACTCCCTTTTTCACCCGCACCGCGGACGCCGCCTTCGCCACCTCTGCCGTCGGCTCAACGCTGTTCACTGGAACCACCGACCCCGGCTGCATCTCCAGCACCGCCTGCCGGTCATACCGCATATCCACACTCGCCAGCTTCGGATACTGCCCTCGCCACTCCGCCAAGTGCGCCTCGTACTTCCGGTACCGCTCGAGATAATCCGCATCGCCGAAGTGCACCAACACCTCCGCCCCGTTATCCGGAATCAGCGCCTTCACATCCTCCGGATTCGAGAGATCCACCTCGCTCAGCTTCGCCGAGATGTGCTCGCCCGTCGCATCCATCGCGGCCATGAAGTCTTCAAAGATCTTCATGCGCGCGGCCCGCACGCTTACCGGATCCGCCGCCAGAACGCCCGTCACCACGGGAAACGAGTAGCTGGTCTGCCCTCCACCCTGCCGCAGGTCCAGCAGCACCCCATGCGCATCCACCAGGCCAATCTGGCCCTTCTCGCGCACAAACGCGATCGGCGTCCGCTCCACACCGCTTGCCCGCAGATGGTCCGGCAGCAGCCGCATCACCGTCGCCCGCTCCACCCACGGCATCGCTTCGAGCATCGCCTTCTGCTGGTCCAGAGAGAGCCGAAACACATTCTGCCCGACATCCGCGTGCAGCGCGCCCAGCATCTCCGCCCGCGAGAGTCGCTCATTGCCCGCCGTCTCAATCGCCGACACTCCCGGAACCACAAACCGCTGGTCCCTCTGCATCATCCGCCGTGTCGCCAGAGAGCCCGCCGCGACCGCACCCAGGATCGACACGCCAACCACCGCCGCGATCACCTTGCCGGCCATCGTCTCCGGCAGCCCGCCGCGAAATGTCAGCCGAACCCCCGTCCGCTTGCGCCCCCGGTTATAGCCTCCATCGCCTTCCGTGACCTCCTGCTCCGAAGCCGCGTCCCGGCGCGGACGGCGGGGCGCAACCGGCTGCGGCCCCTTCCGCCGGCCCTGCGCAAACCTCTCCTGGGTCGACGTGATCAACGTGCCCCCACCCAATCCCTTCCGAATCTCCGGCTACACCCGGCCTGAGCAAGGCCGCGCAAGAATCGCCATCCCGACTATAACCCGCCATCGGCCAACTCTTTACCTCGCCCGAACCCACGTATCTCCGGAGGAACATCTACTGCATCACCCAGCCAGCGCCGCCAGCAACCCCGTCCCCGCCGCGCTAACACTTCCCGCCCCCAGCGTCAGCCCCACGTCGCCCTCCCGCCCCTCTGCCGCCAGCCGCGCCCCAGCCTCCTCCATCGACCCC
>CAXTJC010000303.1:0-4649 GCA_964244225.1 uncultured Acidobacteriaceae bacterium | reverse complement strand
TCGGTCGTCATCGACTTGATCTTGATGACCTCGTCCGAGCCCGTCGCCTGCACCAGGCCAACCACGATCCGCCGCGCCTCCTCGGCATCCCGCGCCCAGTGCACAGTGCCGCCGGCGGCCGTGCAGTTGCTCTCGAACTCCTCAAGGTAGTGGCCCAGATGCGCCATGGTGTGCGCTCGCAGCGCTCGCCCAGACTCGCGCAGCGCCTGCCAGTCCGGCATCTCCGTCACCACACGCCCGCGCTTGGCCTGGATCACCTCCGTCGCGTGCCGCACATTTCTGCGCAGCTGCGTATCTTCGAGCAGCGCGTGCGCGGCAATCGGAAACGCCGGCGCCGTCCTCGGGTCTAGGCCGCCCGCCACGCCGCTCATCGGCCCGCCTCGATCCGGTGAAGCTCCGCCGCGCTCTTCGCCAGATCCTCGCTCGCCAGAATCTCCGCCAGGTGCACCGTGCGCACGCCCGTCTTCTGCCGGTGCAGCGCGCCTTCAATGTGCATCAGGCAGCTGGTATCGCAGGCCGTGCAGGCCTCGGCCCCTGTATTCAGCACCGCCGTCACCTTCTCGGCCAACATCGCACTTGAGACATCGGCGTTCTTCACGGCAAACGTGCCTCCAAAACCGCAGCACTGCTCAAGGCCTTGCAGCTCCACCAGATCGATCCCGCGCACCGCCCGCAGCAGCCGCATGGGGCCGTCGCCCAGCCCCAGCATGCGCAGCCCATGGCAGCTCGCGTGGTAGGTCACGCGATGCGGGTAGTAGGCGCCCACATCCTCCAGCCCCAGCCGCCTGGTCAGAAACTCCGAGAACTCCCATACCCGCGGCAGCAGCGTATCCACCGCCGCCATCAGCTCCGCGTCGCCGCTCGCCTTTGCCATCAGCGGATAGTGGTCGCGCATCATCGCGACGCAGCTCGAACTCGGAACGACCACCGCCTCGGCATCGCGGAACTGCGAGAGAAAACGCGGTAGCAGCGGCGCCGCCTGGGCCTGGTAGCCCGTGTTGTAGTGCATCTGCCCGCAGCAGGTCTGGCCGGCGGGAAACTCCACCGTATGCCCCAGCCGCTCCAGAACGCGGACCACCGCCTTGCCCGTCTCAGGGAACAGCGTGTCGTTGTAACAGGTTATGAACAGTGAAACGCGCAGATGCAGCCTCCGTGCCGGGCACCGTCGATCAACATGGAACGCAACCAGAGTAACTCCCGCGGTGCTCGCCCGGCTCGCAGAGCATGTGCCGCAGCAACAGCGACGGCGGCCACGTTGGTGTGGCAAGATTACGTTTACCCGGCACACCGCCGTCCCTGGAGAGTCATGAGCCTCGTTGCCGGAGTCGATTTTGGAACCCTCAGCGTCCGCGTTACGCTGCTCGATAGCCAACAGGGGCGTTTGGCCACCGCCGTAGCCGAGTACCCGCTCAAACGCTCCCGCAAGGATCCCGACCAGGCTACCCAGTCGCACGCCGACCAGATGAGCGCCTTGGCCAAAGCCACCCGCGAGGTCATCGCCCAAGCCGGTGTGGACGGCGCTTCCGTCGAAGCCATCGCGCTCGATACCACCGGCTCCAGCGTCATCGTCGTCGATGCCCGGATGCAGCCCCTCGACGACTACTATCTCTGGTGCGATCACCGCGCCAAGCACGAGGCCGCCGAGATCACCGCCCTCGCCCACGCGCAGAACCTCGAAGCCATCGCGTGGTGCGGCGGCGTCTACTCGCATGAGTGGGGCTTCGCAAAACTGCTCCACTGGCTGCGCCACAACCCCGACAAGCGCGCGGCCTTTGCCTCCGCCTTCGAGCACTGCGACATGGTCGCCGCCACCCTCTGCGGCATCACCTCGCCCACTGACGTCAAACGCAGCGCCTGCGCTATGGGCCACAAATGGATGTGGAACCCAAAATGGGGCGGCCTGCCCTCACAGCAGTTCCTCTCCACCGTCGACCCCCTCTTCGACGGCATCCGCGAAAAACTCGCTGGCCCAGACTCAAACAACGTCCTGACCAGCAACCACATCGCCGGCCATCTCTCCTCCGAATGGGCCGCCCAGCTCGGCCTACGCACCGGCATCCCCATCCCCGTCGGCGCCTTTGACGCCCATTGGGACGCTATCGGCGCCGGCTGCCGCGTCGGCGATGTCGTCAACGTCGTCGGCACCTCCACCTGCATCATCGCCATGGAACCCCGCGCCACTCTCATCCCCGGCATGTGCGGCGTCGTCCCCGGCTCCGTCCACCCGGACTTCGTAGGCGTCGAAGCCGGCCTCTCGGCCACTGGAGACATCTTCGACGCCATCGCCCGCCGCGCCGCAACCAACGTCAAAGACCTCGCAAAGAACCTCGACAGTTACAAACCCGGTCAGACCGGCCTGCTCCGCCTCTCTTGGGACAACGGCGACCGAACGGTCCTCGTCAACGCAAACCTCGGCGGCGTCACCCTCGGCTGGAACCTCCTGCACACTGCCGAAGACGAGCTCTTTGCCGCCATCGAAGGCACCGCCTTCCACACCCGCATCATCCTCGATCGCATGGCCTCCGGCGGCGTGCCCATCCTGCGCGTCATCAACGCCGGCGGCATCCCGCAGCAGAACGCCGTCCTCAACCAGGTCTACGCCAACGTCCTCAACAAGCCCGTCCTCGTCCCCGACGGTGTCCCCACCTCTCTCGGCTCCGGCATCTTCGCCCAGCTCGCCGCCGGCGCCTTCCCCACCATCGAAGCCGCCCAGGACGCCATGTGCCTCCCCCACCGCACATTCCTTCCCGATGCGAAAGCCGCCGCAACTTACAACCTCCTCTTTGCGCTCTACAGCGACGTCTACTTCGCCCTCGGCACCCCCGAAGCCAAACCCCTGGCCCTCGGCGCCATCCTCCCCGAACTCAAACGCATAGCCGCCGAAGCCTGAATCAGGCTAGCCTTTGCCGTTGCTCTTGCCTTTCTTTCTTCCATTCCGAGCGAAGCGAGGAACCTGCTTCTCGCCTGCCACGAAAGTTCAAAAGCATGCCACCGCATACCTATAGCTTCTGGGTCTGCATTCTCACCAGCCGCTCCCGCAATCTCTACGTAGGCTTCACCAATAACCTCATCGGTCGCATCGCACAGCATCGAGAAAAAAGACCGGGCAGCTACACCGCTCACTACAACATCTACCGCCTCGTCTACTTTGAGCGCTTCCAATACGTCCGCGCCGCAATAGCCCGAGAGAACGAACTCAAGTCTTGGACTCACGAGAAGAAAGTAGCTCTCGTCGAAAAGGCAAATCCAACCTGGGCTGACCTGTCCGAAGACTTCTAAGTTCGTTCAACACAGAAAGATCCATCGACATTATTGCCTTGCTCTTGCCTTTCTTACTTCCATTCCGACCCTGAGCCTACCGAAGTTGAGAAACCTGCTTTTCGGCACGAACGCCAGCCGGGCCACTACGCTCTGCCCTCACTCCTCCCGCAAAACCTCCAGCGGCTTCTGCCCCAGCACCCGATAGCTCGCCACCCACCCGGTCGCGACCGTCAGCAGCATCGTCACCGCCAGAACGCCCAGGTTCCACAGCGGATGAAACACATACACCACCTCCATCTTGCGCAGCACCAGCTTCGCAATGCCGTTCGCGAAGACGATCCCCACGACCGCCGCCACCAGCCCCAGCACCGCAAACTCGATCGAAAAGATCGCCGCGATCCGTCCGCGCGTGCCGCCCAGCGTCTTCAGCACCACCACCTCG
This sequence comes from uncultured Acidobacteriaceae bacterium, assembly GCA_964244225.1. GTDB lineage: Bacteria > Acidobacteriota > Terriglobia > Terriglobales > Acidobacteriaceae > Edaphobacter. The sequence continues at coordinate 946 of CAXTJC010000303.1, read as the reverse complement.
CGCAGCCGCCGATACCGCGTCCCCGCAATCGCGCTCGCCAGAATCACCACACCTGCAAAGATCGAAAACGCCGCCAGAAACTGCACGATATACGTAATCTGCACCACCACCTGCCGCACCGTCTCAAGCGCGGCGGCCACGTTGATCACCGTCACCGTCGGATATCCGCGATACAGCGCCCGCACCAGCTCATCCACGCGGTCCGGCATCGAGTGCATGCCCCCATACCAGACCGTCGGCAGCTTGGCCAGAGTCGCGCGCGGCAGCACAAACTCCGCCCGTGCCGACACATGCTGCCCATCCGACTTGGTGATCGCCGCCACCGTCGCCGTAAACTGCGCATCCTGCGCCGCAAACACGATCTGCGATCCGATATGCACCGCCAGCCGCCCGGCCGAGCGCTCGTCGATCGCCACCAGCGGCTTCTTCTCCGCATCCGCCGCCTGCGCCGCCGTCCAGTACGCGCCCTTTTCCACCTTCACGCCCGGCAGCAGCGTGTCCGACCACGTCAGCGCGATCGTCTGCAGCATGCGCTTGGGAAAGTTTCGCAGCCGCAGCTCAGACGCCGGCACGCCATCGATGGCTGCGATCCGCGAGCTCACAATCGGCAAAAACTCCGCCGTCGCCGTCACCGCCTGCTGGCCTCGGATAAGCCCGCGAACGCCGTCGATCTCCTCCGGCGTAATGTCGATCAGAAAAACATTCGGCAGCTCCGGCGAGGCCGAGATATGCAGCTCCTTTACCACCGCCTGCTGCACCAGGTACACGGTTGCGATCTGCATTACGCCCAGCCCCAGCGCGGCCAGCAGCGCCGCCGACGGGTTCCCCGGCCGGTACAGATTCGCCAGCCCATGCCGCAGCACCGACGGCAGGCTCAACCGCGTCCGCGCCAGCACCCATCGCAGCCCCGCCAGCAGCGCCGCCGAGACCGCCGTACGCACTGCCC
>CAXTJC010000302.1:0-4663 GCA_964244225.1 uncultured Acidobacteriaceae bacterium | reverse complement strand
CAGCGAAAGATCGAGGATCGCGCCGTTAGGATTGTTCGAGACGAAGTCCTCATAGCAGTGGCCGCCTGAGCGGATAGTCGGTCGCAGGCCTGAGGAGACGACGCGCTGGAGGGCAACTGACGCCTCGCGCGCATCGTTACAGAGGATGACGCGGCTTGCGGCCTCAGCATCCGTCGCAGGAAACCGAAGATTATGGCCCTTCTTGAGGGTGTCGAAGCGGGGGTCCTGGCGATCTACGACGACGGGCATCGGGGGGATGGGCATCGGGTCTCCGGCGTTCAGCAATGTCAGTTGAGATACGAAATCATGCAGTAAAGACAAGGCACTGCGGGCTGTCGACAGGGTAGGTGTGGATGGGGTCGGAGAGCTGACCGGTGCGTTCGTTGCGAGCGAGCACAGCGATGCCGTTCGAGTCCTGCAGGGCTACGAGCAGAAAACGCCCGGAGGGGTCAAGCGTGACATGGCGGGCGGTCCTGCCGCCGTGCGGGGCCAGCTGCGAGAGGATCAGCTCACCCGAGTCAGGGTTGACGTCGAGCTTCGCAATCGTCTCGTTGCGGCGGTTGCCGGCGTAGACGAATCGGCCATCGGGTGAGGTGAGGATCTCTGAGCAGAAGGCCGTACCGGGCGGGTAGCCGACGGGCAGCGTCGAGAGGGGTACGCCGTGCGTGGTGAGGGTGCCGCGGATGTTGTTCCAGTAGAGGAGATCAACGGTAGAGTCGAGCTCGTTGACGTTGTAAACCCACTTGCCATTGGGATGGAAGACCAGGTGGCGCGGCCCGGACTTGAGGCGGCCCTGCCAAAAGGCGGGCGAGTTCGGCGTCAGTTTGCCGGAGCCGGAGTCGATCTTGTAGAGCAGAATGCGGTCGGAGCCGAGATCGTTGACGAGCAGGAAGCGGCCATCGGGCGATGGCGTAGCCTGGTGCGCATGCGGCTTCGTGTGTGCCGGATCGGCATCGATCGGAGAGTACTGGACGTGGCTGACGGGTGCTGAAAGAGCTCCTGATCTCTCGATCTTGTAAGAGGTGACGGAGCCTGAGCCATAGTTCGCGACAAAGGCGCTGCGGCCATCGGTATTGATGGAGACGTGCGCCGGGCCTTCGCCCTCAGCCGATTGCTCATTGATCTTTTCGAGGCTGATCGCGCCGTCCGCGCCATGGCGAAGATCAAACGCGGTAAGCTTGCCGGCTTTGATCTCTGAGAGCGCGTAGAGGCGTGGGGCGCGGGGGCTCAGAGCGAGCCAAGTGGGGCTTTCGAGAGCAGTGGCAATGGTGAGGGCGCCGATCTCGCCGGTCTTCAGATTCCAGTCAGCAAGATAAATACCCTTGCTGGCGCTGGGCGACTCCGTACCGGTGCCGATGAGCAGGCGCATGCGCGGCGCGGCTGCATAGGCCGCGAGAGCACGAGGCAGAAGGCCGGCTGCGGGCAGACTCTTCAGGAGATGGCGGCGGCTGAACATGAACTTACGGTAAACCCTTCTTGCTAAGGAGCCTCTGATTGAGTCCTGCTTCGTTAAGGGTATGGCTTCAGCCATACCGTAAGTGCTTCAAATGCACTGCGGCTTTAGCCGCGGAGTGAGCTTGGTCATGCTTTCGGGACTAGATCAGACCTTTCCTAAGCGATGATATGGATGCTGCGCGCTTCAAGGAGAGCCTGGAAACACTCGAATACAGCTCCTGAGAAGCACGGGCCTTTCAATACTGCTTACTTCTTCTCATCCGATTTTTCTACCTTATCGCCTTCTCGCGAGGCAGCCTGATATGGAGGACCGGAGGCGCGTGTATTCATGGTGGTCCACTTTTTGGCTTGGCCGGCGTCACTGGTGGGCGGCTGGTTCCACGTATCGGAGGTCATGCCGTTGAGGTCGTAGACAACCTTCCCGTTGTGCACGGTCAGTTCGCACGTGAGCTTTTCAGTACCCATCTGTTTCGCGTTGATCATGTCGTAGAAACCAAAATGACCCTGTTCGACACGAAGCACGGCAACGTCGGCGGGGTTGCCGGCGGTGAGGTTGCCGAGCTCCTCGTGCTGGATCTCGTGCGCTGGATGCGAGGTCATCTGCTCGATCACCTGAGGAACTGTCTCCCCGAGCGCCAGCATCTTGTCGGCGACGTTGAGTTCGTCCTTCATCCCTGCGTTCATGCTGGTGATGTGGAGGTCCGTCGAGATCGAGTCCGGAAGGAAGCCGGACTTGACGAGAGGCGTCGCGACGGACCATTTAAACGAGCCGCCGCCATGGCCGACATCGAAGTAGATGCCGCGTTTGCGCCCGATCAGCATTCCTGCGGACGGGCCCATGGTTTTGGGGTCCTGCTCATCGCGCAGGCCCGAATACATGTGCGTGTAGATGTCGTTAGGCCGCAGGTGCGTAGCCAGAAGATCGTAGAGCGGGCGCTCTTTCCGGTTAGCGCCAAAGTCGACCATGACAGGTATATGCGCGATCGTCCCGGCAACCACCGCCTGGTCCACAGGCTTCCACTCGGGGCCGTCAAAGTGCGCCGTCTTGATGCCAATAATCAGGCCGGGATACTTGAGCGCCATTTGCCCCGCGAGCTGCCCGTCCATGTCATCGAGATTGTCTTCATACTTCGGCCCGCGCATGCCGGCGCCGACAATATTGAGAAAGGCAAGTACGCGGGTCTGCGATCGATCAATGATCCGCTGCTTGAAGTCTTCAAAAGACTTCGCACCGGAGCTGCCGGCATCGGCTACCGTCGTAACGCCGTTACGAAACGTAAAGCCGTCCGGATAGACGCTGTTGTCGCCGGCGTAGGAGCCTTTTTCCCCTGTGCCGGCATAGACGTGAACATGGATATCGATGAGACCGGGTGTGACATAGAGGCCGCTGCAGTCGACGATTTTGATCGCGGTCTTGGCATCGATGTGCGCGGCGACGTCGGCGATCTTGCCATCCTTGATCGCCACGTCCATGACGCCGTCACGATGGTTCTTGGGGTCGAGGACATGCCCCTTTACAAGAAGTAGATCGTACTGCTGCGCCTGCACGCAGGCAGGCGCGAGAAGCGCGGCGCCGAGCAGCAGGCGCGAAAGGAGATACGGCGAGAGAGCGGTCATAAAGGCCTCGCGAAAGTGATCTTTAGGGAGAGCGTACCTGTTTTTTGCGGTGGAATCATCTTCACGGTGGATGGCCGGCATGTCTCTACGATGTGTGCCTTAGAGTTCAATGGGGCATTTGGCCTAGAGCCCCAAAGGAGTGGTTAGAGCGATAGTCGAAGAGGGTGCTCACCCCGTAGAGTGAAAGCGAGGCCGCATCTGTCGCAGACTAAAGGCGACACAGATCGTGCCCGTCAAAAAGGAGCTTGCATGAAAGGAGAGACCCGGTCGCGGGTTCGATATTTCCTGGCGTTCTGGCTGTTTATTCTCAGCGGCGTGGCGTTTCTGGACCGCACAAATATCTCCATCGCCGGGCTGCAGATCTCGGCCGTGTATGGGCTCGGAAACCAGAGGCTGGGTTGGATCTCGAGTGCCTTCCTGTTGGGCTACGCGGGGTTTCAGGTGCCGGCCGGATGGATGGCGGCGCGCTTCGGGCCACGGCGGGTTTTGACCATCGGCGCGCTCTGGTGGGGCGTGGCGACTGCACTGACGGCGGTGCTGCCCTCCGGTATAGCGCATGCAGTGGTGCTGCTGATTGCGATACGCTTTCTGCTCGGCGCGGGAGAGTCGGTGATGTATCCCGCAGCCAACCAGTTTGTCGCGCGATGGGTTCCGGTGAGCGAGCGCGGCTTCACCAACGGACTCATCTTCGCCGGAGTGGGCGCCGGCAGCGGGCTCACGCCGCCGCTCCTGAACTGGCTCACCACGCACCATGGCTGGCGGGCTGCGTTCTGGTTCAGTGCAATCGCGGGAGTGGTAGTCGGCGCTGTCTGGTGGTTCACCGCGCGCGATACACCGGAGGAGCATCCTCGTGTCTCGCCAAACGAACTCGCGGAGATTCGCAGAGGTCTGCAGGGGCCGGCGGTGGTCTCTCCAGTAGCGGCTGAGATTTCGGCTCCGGCAATCGCAAAAGCGGCAGTTCACACCGGCAAAACGTCTGGTGTGAGGGAGCCGATCTCCTGGAAAGCAATCTTCTCCCGGAGCGATCTGCCGGCGTTGATGATCGGGTACTTCAGCTTCGGCTATGTGGCCTGGATCTTCTTCAGCTGGTTCTTCATTTACATGGTGCAGGTGCGCGGCTTCGATCTGAAGTCGAGCGCGCTGTACACCATGCTGCCCTTTCTCTCAATGACGGTGTGCTGTCTGGCAGGCGGGGCGCTGAGCGACCGGTTGACGAAGACGCATGGACTGCGGGTCGGGCGCTGTGTCCTGGCGTCGGTGGCGCTTGCCGTCACGGCGGTCTTCCTGGTGTTGGGATCGCAGGTGCACAGTCCGCGGCTCGCAGGTGTAATCCTGGCGGGCGGCGCGGGAGCTCTCTACCTCTCGCAAAGCTCCTTCTGGTCGGTGTCGGTCGATATCGCCGGCCGAAGCTCCGGCATCTTTTCGAGCGTCGTCAACATGGGCGGACAGATTGGCGGCGCGCTTACGGCATCGCTGACGCCATGGATGGCGCAGCGCTTTGGCTGGACGACCTCCTTTGCGATCGCGGCGGCGCTGGCGCTGGTAGGCGCTGTGTGCTGGCTGATGGTGCATCCGGAGCGGCCACTCGAGG